>CAYPUS010000005.1:0-1510 GCA_964413815.1 uncultured Aquabacterium sp.
CCGCGCCGGCCTGACTTTCTCGGCCGCGCTCAAGGCCTTCCTGCGCCAGGATCCCGACGTGATCATGGTCGGTGAAATCCGCGACCTCGAAACCGCCGACATCGCCATCAAGGCCGCACAGACGGGCCACATGGTGATGTCCACGCTGCACACCAACGATGCGCCGACCACGCTGACCCGCCTGATGAACATGGGCGTGGCGCCGTTCAACATCGCATCGAGCGTGATCTTGATCACGGCGCAGCGCCTGGCGCGCCGCCTGTGCGACAACTGCAAGGCGCCGGCCGATTACCCTCGTGAAGCCATGCTGCGCGCGGGCTTCAAGGAAGAAGAGCTCAACGGCAGCTGGAAACCATATAAAGCAATTGGTTGCTCAGCTTGCAACAACGGTTACAAAGGGCGAGTCGGCATTTACCAAGTCATGCCCATCAGTGAAGAAATACAACGCATCATTCTGAGCCAGGGCACAGCCATGGATATCGCCAGTCAGGCCAAACGCGAAGGCGTGCGAGACTTGCGCGAATCCGGCCTGGTCAAGGTGAAGGCTGGCCTGACCTCGCTGGAAGAGGTCATCGCCGTCACCAACGAATGATCTGAGCGGCACCGATCACGCATTCGCGACACCCCAGAAGTTGCACGGAGTTACCCCCATGGCCACGGCTACAGCCAACAAAACCCAAGAGCAGATTTACGAATGGGAAGGCAAAGACCGGACCGGTAAGCTCGTCCGGGGCGAAATGCGGGCCGGCGGCGAGGCCCTGGTGGGCGCGACCCTGCGGCGCCAGGGCATCCTGGTTCAGAAGGTCAAGCGCCGCCGCCTCAGTGGCGGGGGCTCGATCAAGCAGAAGGACATCGCCATCTTCACGCGCCAGCTGGCCACGATGATGAAGGCCGGTGTGCCCCTGCTGCAGTCCTTCGACATCGTGGCGCGCGGCTCCACCAACCCGCGCGTGACCAAGCTGCTCAACGACATCCGCGGCGATGTGGAGACCGGCACCAGCCTGTCGCAGGCCTTCCGCAAGCACCCGATGTACTTCGACGCGCTGTACTGCAACCTCGTCGAAGCTGGTGAAGCCGCCGGCATCCTGGAGACCCTGCTCGATCGCCTGGCCACCTACCAGGAAAAAACGATCGCCATCAAGCAAAAGATCAAGTCCGCCCTGACCTACCCCATCGCCGTGCTGGTGGTGGCCTTCGTCGTGGTCTCGGTCATCATGATCTACGTGATCCCGGCCTTCAAGGAAGTGTTCAGCTCCTTCGGCGCGGACCTGCCAGCGCCCACGCTGCTGGTGATGAGCATGTCCGACTTCTTCGTCTCCTACTGGTGGGCGATTTTTGGCGGCATCGGTGGCGGCCTGTACTTCTTCTTCCAGACCTGGAAACGCTCCGTGCCCATGCAAAGGCGCATGGACAAGCTGCTGCTGAAGATGCCCGTCTTCGGTGACCTGCTCTACAAGTCGGCCGTGGCCCGCTGGACGCGCACCCTGTCCACGATGTTCGCCGCCGGCGT
>CAYPUS010000005.1:1520-34257 GCA_964413815.1 uncultured Aquabacterium sp.
GCTCGACTCCGTGGGCGGCGCGGCCGGCAACGCCGTGTTCGCCGACGCCACCGAGCAAATCCAGAAGGACGTGTCCACCGGCACGAGCCTGACCAACGCCATGCAGGCCGCCAACATCTTCCCCGTGATGGTGCTGCAGATGACGGCGATCGGCGAAGAGTCCGGCTCGCTCGACCAGATGCTGGGCAAGTCCGCCGACTTCTTCGAGGAAGAAGTGGACGAGGCCGTCAAGGCGCTGTCCAGCCTGATGGAGCCCTTCATCATCGTGATCCTGGGCACCATCATCGGCGGCATCGTCGTCTCGATGTACCTGCCAATCTTCAAGCTGGGTCAGGTCGTTTAACCCCCCTTCATGACAGACAACCTGCTGACGGTCCTGACCGAGATCGTGCTGACGCCATGGGGCCTGGCTGTGCTGGGCCTGTGCGTGGGCAGTTTCCTGAACGTGGTGATCCACCGCATGCCGCTGATGCTGGAGCAGCAGTGGAAGGCCGATGCCCGCTCCGTGCTCGAGATGCCCGAGGCCGCGCCCGACGAAGGCACGCCACTGAGCCTGTCGCGCCCGCGCTCGCGCTGCCCCGCCTGCGGCCACCAGATCCGCTGGTACGAGAACATCCCCCTGCTCAGCTGGCTGGCGCTGCGTGGCAAATGCTCTGCCTGCAGCGCGCGCATCTCGGTGCGCTATCCCCTGGTCGAGTTGGCCACGGGCGCGCTCTTCGCCGCCTGCGCCTGGCGCTTCGGCAATGCCCCCACCACGTTGCTGTGGTGCGGCTTCATGGCCGTGCTGGTGGCCGCCGCGATGATCGACTGGGACACCACCCTCCTGCCCGATGACCTGACCTTGCCGCTGCTGTGGGCCGGCCTGATCGCCGCCGCCCTGGGCTGGACCTTGCCCCTGACGGAGTCGGTGTGGGGCGCCGTGGCTGGCTACCTCTCGCTGTGGTCCGTCTACTGGCTGTTCAAGCTCACCACGGGCAAGGAGGGCATGGGCTATGGCGACTTCAAGCTGCTGGCGGCCCTGGGCGCCTGGCTGGGCTGGACCATGATCCTGCCCATCGTGCTGGCCTCCTCGGTCATCGGCGCGCTGATCGGCATCGGCATGAAGGTCACGGGCCAGCTGCGCGAAGGCGTCTACGTGCCCTATGGGCCCTTCCTGGCCGGCGCCGGCATCGTCGTCACCCTGGCCGGCTCTCGCAACGTCCTGCAATGGCTGGGCTGGGCCTGAGCGCACCCTCGCGCCGTCTGGCCATCGGCCTGACAGGCGGCATCGGCAGCGGCAAATCGACCGTCAGCCAGATGCTGGTCGAGCTGGGCGCCCACCTGGTCGACACCGATGCGATTTCCCGCTCACTGACGGCCCCCGGTGGCGCCGCCATGCCCGCCATCGCCAACGAGTTCGGCCGCGACATGGTCGATGCCCAAGGCGCGATGGACCGCACGCTGATGCGCGAGCTGGCCTTCGCCGACCCCAGCGCCCTGGCCCGGCTGGAAGCCATCCTGCATCCCCTGATCGGCCAGCATGCCGACCTGCATGCGGCCCAGGCCCAATCCGATCAGCTCGTCGTCTTCGATGTGCCGCTGCTGGCCGAATCGGGCCGCCGCTGGCGCGACATCGTCGACCGCGTGCTGGTCATCGACTGCTCGCCCGAGACACAGATCCAGCGCGTGATGGCCCGCTCCGGCTGGCCGCGCGAGGCCGTTGAAAAGGTGCTGGCCAAGCAGGCCACGCGCGAGGCGCGCCTGGCCATGGCGGACGACGTCATCCTCAACGAGGGCCTCAGCCTCGAGGCCTTGCGGCAGCAGGTCGCCGCGGTCTGGTCCCGCTGGCATGGCCTGCCGCCCACGGGCGCGCCACCCGCCTGACGCGCAATGGCTTCGATCGACGGCTTCGGTCCAAGCCCGCTTCCGCGATACAACGATTCAAAACGCCTTGGGGAAATGTCACGGTCTGTGAAACAATCGGCGCTGTGATGATGGAACTGAGTCAGGTGACCCGTTGATCCTCTACGAATACCCTTTCAGCGAAAGCATCCGCACGATGCTCAGGTTAGAGCATCTGTTCACCCGCCTGGGCGTGCTGATCTGGCGTGACACGGCGGTGGACCACCACTTCGCACTCGCCACCATCTTCGAGGTCATGGACGTCGCCTCGCGCGCCGACCTCAAGAGCGACCTGCTGCGCGACCTGGAACGCTACAAGGCCCAGTTCATGGGCTACCGCGGCAATCCCGCCATCCAGGAATCCGCCCTGGACGAAGTGCTCGGCCGCATCGAGAAGGCCTACACCGCGCTCAACCAGCAACCTGGCAAAGCCGGACAAACCCTGTCCAACAACGAATGGCTGATGAGCATCCGCAGCCGCATCAGCATCCCCGGCGGCACCTGCGAATTCGACTTGCCGGCCTACTACGCCTGGCAGCAGGCCCCGGCCGCCCAGCGCCAGGCCGATCTGCAGCAGTGGGTCAGCACCCTCACGCCCATGGCCGAAGCGCTGAGCCTGATGCTCGGCCTGCTGCGTGACGCCGGCCACCCCCACATGGTGGCCGCGCCCTGCGGGCAATACCAGCAAAGCCTCAAGGAAAGCCGCACCTTCCAGCTGCTGCGCCTGCGCATCGACCCCGCACTGGGCCTCATCCCCGAGATCAGCGCCAACCGCCTGATGATCTCCATTCGCTTGATGAGGCAAGACGCCGAGGGCAAACTCAAGATCGCCTCGGACATCGATTCGGGCTTCGAACTGACCTTGTGCGCCTGATCGCTCCGACCGAGCCCGACCGGCGCCCCGCGACCATGGCTGCAAACACTTCCCCGCTGACCGTCCGCTGCCCCTCGTGCGGCGAGCTCCATCCCTACACGACGGACAACCCCTATCGGCCCTTCTGCAGCAAAGGCTGCAAGGCGATCGACCTGGGCGCCTGGGCCAGCGGGAGCTACCGCGTCGAGGCCAAGCCCTCTTCAGAAGACCTGCTGGACGACCCGGGCGTTTGAAGCCAGTCATGAGCGCCACCACGTCCGCCCACACGCTCGATCCAGGCGCCCTCGCTGCCCAAGGGCCAGTGGTCAGGATCCTTCTGGCGACCTTTCCCAATGCGCTGGGCATTTACGCGTTCGGCAGCAGGATTGAAGGCACCGCCCGGCCCGACAGCGATCTCGACCTGGCCATCCTGGTGGAAGGCTATGCAGATCCCATCGCGCTGTGGGATACATCCCACCAATTGGCCAATGAGATTGGCCTGCCCGTCGATCTGCTGGACATGCGTGCGGCCAGCACGGTCATGCAGCACCAGGTCTTGACGCGTGGCCAGCGTCTGTGGGGCAAGGACCCGCAAGCCGGTTTATATGAGTGTTTCGTCATGACCGAGAAAGCACATCTTGACGACGCCCGCGCGCCGCTGCTGGCGGACATTGCCCGCGAAGGATCCGTGCATGGCAGATGATGTCCTGATCAACAAAGCTGCCTCCATTGAGCGTTGCGTCATGAGAGCGCGGGAAGAATACGCAGCGGCGGCAGGCGCCTTTGCCACGAACTACTCTCGGCAGGACGCCGCCATTCTCAATATCCAGCGTGCATGCGAAGCCTCATTGGACATCGCGCACCACCTCATCCGGCGGCATCGGCTCGGCGTCCCGCAAAGCGCCAGAGACACCTTTGACATGCTGGCCGCCGCGAGCATGATCTCAACTGCCTTGGCAGACGCGCTCAAAAAAATGGTGGCCTTCCGCAACATCGCGGTGCACGACTACCAAAGCCTGCTTCTGCCGATCACGGAAAACATCATCCAGCATCATCTGGATGACTTCCTTGCATTCACGCAGGCCGTCCTGAAGCAAGGCGGCCCCGACGGCGCACCCTAAGCCCCCCCTCAGCGCAGCTTTTCAGCGCTCGCTGCCGTCACCGGTCACCAAGGCCCTCGGGTCGCGGGCACGGGTGATGTCATAGAGGTTGAAGCGACGGCTCAGCTTGGCGCCACCGTCGCGCAGCAAGGGCGCATACACGATCGACGCACGCCCCGCGCCCGAGCGCGGCAGCATCACGTCGAAGGGAATGTTGACGTAGATGCCCTTGTCGAACGAGCCTTCACCGAACTGCTCGGCCGACACATTGGTCTTGCTCGCATAGGCGCCCACCGACACCCCGTTGGCGAACACGCGTGACGCGTCCACCGTGACGCCCCTGTCACCCGCCAGGTATTGCCCGGCACTGAGCTTGAGCACCACATCCTGGAAGCCCGTGTCCCAGTACGCGGTGACATGGCCCGTGTTGACCTGGTAGTCGCGCATCGAGAAGTCCTGCTCGAAGGCGCGCTGGCGCACGCGGTTGACATCCACCCCGATGGCCAGGCGGCTGTTGACCGGGCGGTACAGGTATTCGAAGCCCGCGCCGGCGTACATGCTCTCCAGCAGGCCGCCATAGGCCAGGTAGAAGTGGTTGCCCTGGGCCCCGGCCTGCCCCATGTGGCTGAGCTGCAGATTGGGCAGGGTCAGGCGGCGGGTGACCAGGTACTCGCGCAGGTAGGTGCGCACACGCGGCAGGTTGCTCGGGGCCGTGTACTTGAAGTTGTCGTAGTTGTCGAGCATGCGCAGGCGCGCGATGCCCGACACCCACGTGTCCTGGCGCAGCTTCCATTCGGCGCTCAGGTCGGTGGCCAGCTGATAGAGCAGGAAGCCATCGGGGCCGCCCAGGTTCTGGCGGTAGCTCAGGCCCAGGCCATAGGTGAAGGCGTCGGCCGCTTCGGGGCGGTAACTCGGGCCCGCCTTGCCTTGCGCTGGGTGACCATCGGCCTGGCTCACGGCCACCGTGCTCATCGGCGGCACCGCACGCTCACTGGGCGGCAGGAACTCACTCTGGGTGCGTACCCATTGCTTTCGGTCGACTTCGATCTGCGCCACTGGCACGCCGCGCTGCACCACCTTCACGTCGATCTGCTCGATCTCCTTGGGTGCATCGCGGTGGGCCACGGCCACCATCTTGTTGATCACTGGACGCTGATAGCCGTACGCCGGATCCGACAAGGTCAAGGTCATGCGCGGGCCATCGGTCTCGATGCTGCTCACCTTCACATCGGTCTGCGCATGGATGTCTTTCGCGGTCTGGGCCAGGGGCGCCCACGCGGCGGGATAGGTATCCTGAACCGGCGCGCGGCGCGGATCGAGGACCTTCGGCGTCCTGAGGCCGTCGAGCTGGGTGTGGGCCGACAGGGTGAGCACGGCACGGTTACCGCGCTCGAAGCCCACCGACACATCCAGCCAGGGCGCATAGCGGTACACCACGCCCAGGTTGAAGCGCGAATCCTGCTCGATGGGGCGGCCCGAGGGCTCGCGGCTGTAATCGTTGCCTTCGTATTCCAGCTTCAGCAGCCACTTGTCGGAGGGCAGCTGGTATTGCAGGCCGCCAAACAAGGCTGTGCGTCCACGGAACAGCGTGCTGGTATTGAGGGTGCCCCCCATCGACCTGCCCTGCGCCGCCCGCGTCTTGAAGCGGCCCGCGATCAACCCGAAGGGATTGCCGAAATCCTGGCTGCCCGCCATGTAGCCGAAGGCCATGCCGGCGCTGACGTCCAGATCGCCCCAGCGCTTGCTGGCGACGAAGTACTCGCTGGAGAAGAACCCCGTGCCGATCAGATCGCGCGCGCCCACGGCGATCTCGGGCACCCAGGTGGACTCGGGCAGCAAGCGCACCTTGATGTCGGCGCTCTTGTCCTTGTAGGCCTGGTCGCCACTGAGTTCGGCCGGGCCATAAAGCCGGTCCGAGATGCTCACATACCCGAAATCCACCGACAGCCATTCAACCGGCTGCAGGCGCGCCTTGAGCGAGCCGTAGGGCACGGCGCGGTTGAAGGTCAAGGTGGCCGAGCCGACCGGCTCCATGCGGGCGGTGGGTGTCTGCAAGAGACCGACGGCGCCCCAGTCGGAGGAACTCACATGAAGGCCCCGCGTGCGTTCGGCCAGATGGGCACGTTGCGCGATCGGCGCCGGCAGGCGCCTCGGTTGCGTCCAGGCATACGAGGGCGGCGCCCCATCCTGCGTGGCCAGGAAGCGGGCCAGCATGGCCGACTCCCAGGGCTGCACGCCGTCGGACAGTTCCGGCGCCCAGATCCAGGCGCCGGGGGCGGGCTCGACCTGAGCTTCTTCGTTCCAGAAGGCCACGCCATGCTCGAACACCGCCCCATCCGGCTGCACCACCCAGGCATGCGGCGGGCGCACGCCATCACAGGCCGTCACGTAAGCCATGATGCCGGCGCCGGGCCGGTGCGGCACACGGCACAGATAGCCGCTGGCGCGCAGCACCGTGACGAAGGGCGCGCGCGGCGCCCACACCAAGGCATCGCCAGGCTGGATCACGGGATCGGATGTCGGATTCGCCTGCATCCAGCGGGGATCGGTGCTGGGCAGCGGCACGCGGCCGGTGATCGGCATCATGGCCAGCAAGCCCGACAGCGCGGACAAGCGGCCTTTCAGGTTCGAGACCAGCGCCGCCCGCAAATCCTGCTGGGCACTTTGCTCGGCCTTGGCACGCCAGTGCAGCACGGCGGGCTCGCTGGCGAAGGTCGGCGCGGGTTGCGCGTTGAGCCAGTCGCTCAGGCGCTGCGGGGTCTGCACCTGGGTGAGCGCTGCAGGCGATGGTGAGGCCGGGATGGCCTGTGCAAAGGCCCTGGCCGGAAGCGCCGCGGCCCCGAGTGCGCCCAACAATCCGCAGTAAGCAAGCACGTTGCGCTTGGCTTGTTGACTTCTGATCCTCAAGAACGGCCTCTTCTCATGGCTCATGGCTTCGCGGCAGGCGTTGTTGCCACGGCTTGGGGCGGCCAGGTCTGCCACCTCAGACAAAAGGTCTGGCTCAGGCATTGCTCGCCATACACAGGCACCGACGCGCCGGGCGCCAGAGCATAACGTGAAGGCGGCAATGCATCCTTTGCGGGCTCGGCCAGTGATTCTTCAAACCACTGCAACTGGCGGGCGTCGAGCCCCTCCAGTGCATGGTCCGAGACAGGGGCTATTCTGCGAACCGTCAGGTGATCGACCCGCTGCCAGTGGTAGCCGGGCATCTCGTCGCGCCGACGCTCAAAGCGGTAGCCATCGGGCAGTGCCGACCAGCCTGGCATGTCATCCGGCAGACGCACATTCAGCCATTGCACCTGGTCGCCGCCACTCAACCCCAGCAGACGGCCCGCTTGCAGCCGCAACACATCACCTTGGCCGCTGTACCAGACCTCCACGGGCCGCCCCTGGGCATCCTTGTCGTAGTAGCCCAGCACCATCAGCATGGCGTCGCGCCGCCCTTCGATGGACACGCGCAGGTAGCGGTAATCCTCGCGCAAAGGCGTGGCATCCAGCACCGCATTGGGATGGACCAAGACCCGGACGGAGGACCAGACCGCAGCCTGACGGCTACCGGCACAGCCTTGAAGGGCCCCCATCCCCAGCGCGGCAAGCACCAGGTAAGCACACATGAACAAGGCCCGCCGGCGTCGCTGAGGACTGCCTTGCGGGCCTTGGGGGGAGCGTGTCAGGGGGGTGCTGTTGCTGGATCGATATGCAGATGCTTCAACCATCGAGTCAGTTTAGCGCCCCCATGAGCGCGCGCAGTGAGGATGAATCAGTTGGTGCCGGTGGTACCAGTGGTGCCCGTGGCGCCGTCATCATCGTCGTTGGCAACCGTCACGGCAGCGCCCACGGCCACAGCGGCACCGACGGCACCGGCAATGCCACCAGCAGCAGCAGCGCCAGCACCAGCCGCGCCAGCAGCACCGCCGGCTGCGCCAGCACCACCGGCCGCGCCGCCAGCAGCACCACCTGCGCTACCAGCAGCGCCGCCGGCACCGCCCGCACCGCCCGCACCACCACCACCAGCGCCGCCGGCACCGGCCTCACCAGCGCCGGTGGGCTCTTGCTCGATCAGGGTGGAGGGAGAGCCGGCTGCGTTACCGGGCGTAGAAGGTTCAGGCAGAGACTGCGCGAAAGCCAGCGAAGTCATCGAAGCCAGGGTGATCGCGATCACGGTGAGTTTCATTTCCGACCCTTTCAAATGAATGCGAGGAACTGCTTGCCTATGCGGCATTGCCGACAAATGGCATCGGTAGCGAGCTATCTTGCACACGTTTGCAGTTTGATGCAATGCACAAATTCACAACACCAATCTCACGGGAATTGCGGAGGTGATGTGGCAATGGTGATCTTGCGCCTTTTCCCCGCGCCCCGTGGCGACAAAAAGCCACATAGGAAGAGGCTTTCTGGGGTGTGGAAGTCGAACAAGGGGCTAGCATCTGATCCCTGCTGCAGCGCAACAGCTGCTTTCCGTTAGGGTTGGCGCAGGTGATCAAAAAACCACATGAATGCGGCTTTCCACCATTGATCTGTGTCCGCGACGTAATAGCATGACAACTCTTGTTGCAGTGCAACAAGGGCCAGAGCCAAGCTACCGCGAATTGAGGGAAAAGAATGCAGGTAACACAGCGCGCTCACCCCGCCACGGCTTCACACGAGGAGAGTCCTTGCAAATCCCCGCCACAATCCCGGTGTTTTGACAAGAACCACAACAACGCTGGGGAGTGACCGTGACAGAAGTATTTTCGCCTGATGTGCTCTCAGCACTGATTGGCAGCTTCGCCATCAGCTTCATTGTCTTGCTGACTCAACGCTGGCATGGCCGCATTACGGGCGATCACGACCTGCAGGGCGTACAAAAGCTCCACAAGGCGGTCGTGCCGCGAATCGGAGGGCTGGGCATTGCTGCCGGCCTCGGCATAGCGACCTTCATCGCATTCATGGCGGGCGACAGGCAGTACAGCCTCACCGCCACTTTGTTGTTATGTGCGACACCTGTGTTTCTCGCCGGTTTTGGCGAGGATCTGACAAAGCGTGTCTCCGTACGGATGCGCCTGAATGCTTCGTTCGCATCCGCTGCCTTAGCGATTTGGATGCTTGACGCTCAACTTACCCGGGTCAACACCGCAGGCCTGGATGCGTTGATGACGATGGTTCCCTTTTCCGTGCTGTTCACCTGTTTCGCAGTAGGAGGAACCACCCACGCCATCAATATCATCGATGGCGTCAACGGTCTTGCCGCAGGCTTGGTGACGTTGATGCTAGGCGGCCTTGCTGCGATTGCATGGCAGGTCGGTGACCCCCAGGTCATGACGATGTGCCTCTGGGGCATGGCTGCATTAATAGGTTTTCTTTGCCTGAACTTCCCCTTTGGCCGGATATTCCTAGGAGATGGCGGAGCGTATCTCGCCGGCTTTTGGCTTGCGGAATGCGGCGTCTTGCTTCTTAAGAGAAATCCAGAAGTTTCGACATGGGCAGTCTTGCTATGCTGCATCTACCCAGTATGGGAAACCCTCTACTCCGTCTATAGGAGACAAATTCTCCATCGAGTCAGCAGCGGCCAACCCGACAAAACACACATGCACCATTTGGTGTACAAAAAAATGTCACTGGCCAACAAACGCAGCACCCAAAGTGTTTCATGGGCAGCGCATGGCAGGACCAGCATACTGATTTGGGCGATCGTCGCAATATGCCCCATTATTGCAAGCGTGGCGTACAACGCCACCTCCTTTTTGATTGCTGCCGTTCTGTTTTTTGTCGCCGGGTACAACTGGGTATACAGGCACATCCAGAGAATGCCTCCTGACGAGGAGACGGGCGCACTTAGCTCACCCCTATCGGCAAAAGGAAATTGATGCCCTGCCGCTCAGCCATATGGTTACGCACTTGATCCACGCCTTGTGTAGACGCCGGACCGCCGAACATCTCCATTAATCAAAAGTCATTTCAAGACATTTCATTATGAGCATCAAAGACAAGACGCTACTGATCACCGGCGGCACTGGCTCTTTTGGCGAAACCATTCTCAATCATTTCCTCAAGACTGACATCGGCGAGATTCGCATCTTCAGTCGAGACGAAAAAAAGCAGGAAGATCTTCGTCTCAAATACAGAAACCCCAAGATCAATTTCATCATCGGCGATGTAAGAGACTTCAAATCAATCCATCAGGCATTGTGGGGCGTAGACTATCTCTTCCAAGCCGCCGCCCTGAAGCAAGTTCACACCTGCGAATTCTTCCCCCTTCAAGCCATTCAAACAAATATTCTGGGATCCGAGAACGTTCTTGAGGCAGCCATTCAAAACAGGGTGTCTCGAACAGTGGTCTTGAGCACCGACAAGGCGGTGTACCCCATCAACACGATGGGAATGACGAAAGCACTCATGGAGAAATTGGCCATCTCCAAGGGACGAGACCCCCGACTGAAGGAAGCTGGCGCGAAGATCGCAGTTACCCGCTACGGCAATGTCATGTGCTCCCGCGGCTCCGTTATTCCTCTGTTTATTGAACAAATTAAATCGGGCAACGAAATCACGATCACCCTCCCACAGATGACCCGCTTTTTGATGTCACTAGAGGAGTCGGTCACTCTCGTCTTAAAGGCCTTTGAAGAGGGCAACAGCGGCGACATCATGGTGCAGAAAGCCCCCGCATGTACTGTAGGCGATTTGGCGAAGGCCTTGCTTGAGATCTTCCAAGCAAAGAACCCCATCAGGATTCTTGGATCCAGGCACGGCGAAAAGCTGTATGAAACGCTTTGCAGCCGAGAGGAAATGGCAAAAGCCCAAGACCTCGGCCGCTATTACAAAATCCCACCAGATTTGCGGGACATGAACTACAGCCGTTATTCGAGCACGACGCTGGATGACGATGGCATGGTGTCGGAATACAACTCCAGCAATACCACCATGCTGTCCCATGAGGAGATCATCGCCACACTCTTGGCTCAACCCTATGTACAGGAGCAGTTGAGCACATGAAGGTGTTAATTCTTGGGCCCAATGGCATGTTGGGCCAGATGGCCCATAAATACTTCAATAGTCGCCCAGGCTTCGACGTTTGCACCCTTGATGAGCGGTATAGCGTAGAGGATTCGGCACGCTTTCTCGACAGCATCAATGCATACAGTGCAGATGTGGTCCTGAACTGCATTGGACTTATCAAGCAGCACTGTCCCACGACAAAAGCTTTGTATGACCTCAATGCCAGGCTGCCAGGCCATTTGGCCGCAGGGCTGAACCCAAAAACCGTTCTCGTCCATCCCTCCACCGACTGCGTCTTCAAAGGCGATTCCGCTGGCCTGTATGGGCCTGCGCAAGCACATGACGCAGAAGACGATTACGGCATCAGCAAATCCATGGGCGAGCTCGCCATAGCACTGCGCCCCCGGACCATCTTGGTCCGCACATCCATCATCGGTCCCGATACGAGGACGCAAGGCTTGGGCTTGATGGCTTGGTTCATGAGACAAGCATGCGGTGCCAAGATCAACGGATATACCAATCATCTCTGGAACGGCATTACCACACTTGAATGGTGCAAGGTGGTGAACTCTCGTCTGGAGGAAGCTCTCGAGTATTCCCACGCGAAACTTATCCAGCCCGGGTTGGCAGAGCCGGTATCGAAGTACGCGTTGTTGCGCATCATGAACAGGATCTTCGATCGAGGCGTGGATGTACGCCCCTACGAGGACGCAACTCGCATCAACCGAGCGCTGCAACCAAGCATCATCGCCCCCGCCATTGAACAGCAACTTCAAGAAATTGCAGCAACATGAGTACTGCCGCTGGTCTTGTAGCTCAATCTATCGGTTTGAGGAATTTGGCAAGGCGCTTCGTCAATCGCACACGCCCCAAATTCGCAAGGCGACGCCATCTTTTCGCAGGCCTGCATGGACTGGAGATCGGCGGCCCCAGCCATGTCTTCAGCGAAGCAGGCCCGCTTCCCGTCTACGGCATCGCGCGCCGGATCGACAACCTCGATTTCTCCAGCTCCACGTTTTGGATACCTGGCTCCAGGCCGCCTGAATACCGGCCGTCACCTGCGCTAGAAGCGGGAGAAAATTTTTACGTTGACAGCCATAGCTTGGCTGACATGCCGCCCGCTCAGTATGATTTTTTGATCGCGTCGCATGTCATTGAGCACTTAGCCAACCCGATCAAGAGTGTGTTGGAATGGAAACGACTACTGCGCCCGGGCGGAACAATGATCTTGATCGCTCCCTGCAAGCGCTTCAGCTATGACTGCGATCGCCCGATCACGACTCTGGCCCACCTGATCGAGGATCACCAGAAAGGCGTCGGCGAGGACGATGAAACTCACTTCGAAGAAGTGTTCTTCAAACACAACCTCAAGAAGGACAAAACCGTCTCCAGCTTGGCGGAGCACATGGAAAGAACGAAGCGGAACCATGTCAACCGCATCATGCATCACCACGTCTTTGACCTGAACCTGCTTCGGGCCATGGGGGAACACTGCGGATTGCATGTTCTTGAAAGCGAGTACATCCTTCCCAGACACGTGGTCTGCATCTTTAGCAAGCAATCTTGAAAACCGCAGTACATATGGATCCGCAGTACATATGAAACCGCAGTACATCGTTCGCCTGGATGATGCCCACCCCGGGCAGTTCAATGCCCGCTGGAACCGCGTCGAGCGCATTCTGGACGAACTGGGAATCAAGCCCATCGTCGCCATCATCCCGGCGAACAAGGACAAGGCCATCGATTATGGCGAGGGCTCCGGTCCTGCATTTTGGGAGAGAGCCCGCGCGTGGCAAGACAAGGGATGGGGCATTGCGGTCCATGGCCTTCATCACCTCCTTCGCACCGGCCATCGTTCCGTGCTGCCCATTTCTGAGCACTCAGAATTCTCGGGCAAGCCAAGAGATGAACAGTTATCAATGCTAACGACTGCGGTAGAGATCTTGCGCAGCAACGGATGCACACCGCAGTACTTCGTTGCGCCAGCGCATGGGTTCGATGAAGAAACCCTTGCGGCCATCAAGCTACTTTCCACTCCCCTCATCGTGTCCGATGGATTCGGCTTTCGCCCTTTCGAACAGGACGGCATCAAGTTCATTCCCCAGCAGCTGTGGAGAGGGCGTCGACTACCATTTGGTGTCTGGACGATATGCCTGCATCCGTCGACGATGACCGACACTGATTTTGATCGGTTTGCGGCCTTTGCGAGGGAAAACGTCCATCACTTCTCGACCCCGCTTGACCTTCTAGAGTTCCGAGAACAGACGCCACTCGATCACCTATGGAGCCTCATTCACGAAGCCATCTTCCGCGCAAAGAAGTTCTTGGTCTTTCGCGCCCCTGTAGTGGAGTGAAGAATGATGAGAGACGGCAATGCTGAAAAAGATCTGGTTTGACGACCAGCCACGGACGAGCTTAACCACCAGATACATTCAGTCCCCGGCCAATCTGGACGTGGCCTGCATGACCAAGCGCCCCTTCAACACACTCACAGTGAGCCTCCTTCAGCCCGAGGAGAGCATCTTGTCGGGCTGCACGCCCAATTGCCGCAATGAGATACGCAAAGGCACCAAGATTGGCCTTGTTTTCAGCGCAGGCAAACCAGCCCCTGCGGACGGCGAATTCATCAACAATTTTTTGAGCGCAAAAACGTTGGGCCGCTTTAACCGCGCGTATTTTGCCGATCCACAGGCCATCGTATGCTCGGCAAGCTTGAACGGCACGCGGATGGCAACGCATCTCTATGTCGCTTCGGATAAGGCCAGGCGAGCCCGCCTGGTGTACTCCGCAGTGGCGGATCCCGCATCCGTCTCCAGCTTCAATGACATGTCACCGCAGAGGCTGATCGGCATCGCCAACCGCTTTCTCCACTTCTCAGCCATCCAGCACTTCAAGGCGCAGGGCTTGAACGTCTACGATTTCGGAGGAATCGGCTCGGATGAAAGCGACGCCAAGATCAAAGGCATCAACGAATTCAAGCGCTCATTCGGCGGCAACCAAGCCATGGAGTACAACTACACTCCGATCTGGATCTCGCTGATCGAGAAGATCCTTCAAAGCCGCGCAGCCCATCTGCAGAGGCGCCAGCAGCGCAGTTAACACGACAGAATGTCAAGACGTGGCTTTGTTCAAAGACTACCTCATCACACTCGCAGGACGTGTTGCGAGCGCATTGGCGGCTTTCATATCGCTTCCGATATTGCTGCAGTACCTGGGGCCTAGCGAATACAGCCTGATCGCGTTCGCCTCTTTGGTCCAGGGCTACGCAAATATCCTTGATGCGGGTCTATCACCGGCACTGGCCTCCAATGTTGCGAAACATGGGGCCAACCGGGAACAAGCGCTTCACATCATTTCCGCATCGACTCGCGCTTCCCTCCTGAAGTTCAGCAAGTATTCCCTTCCGTTGTTCATACCTCTGATCACAACGGCTTATGTCACGCTGCCACATGTTGCCTTCGAGCGACTTGCCGTGCTGTGTGTGATCCTTTTGATGGACGCCTCTGTTTCCGCCCTCTTCCGGCTTCAGTACTCGGCGTTACAGGGCTTTGGAAACCATGCCGTCGCCAACAGCATCCATACGCTGAACATTGCGGCCCGCACATCAGCTGCTGTGGCAATTGTCGTCCTCGGCCATCGCCTTGAACTGATTTACGTGACACAAGCGCTGATAACCTGCGCAGCCATCTTGATGTGCTTCCGCTACTACAGGGTCAGGCGTTCTGTAGTTTCAGAACCCATCCTCCTCCATGTTGGGAACACTGAAGGAACCACCACCAAGGATCTGACAATGATTGCTATCGGCTTGGCGATCATCAACAGCATCCCTCTTGTTGTGCTGGGCAGGATCGGTGGCAGCAGTGAACTGACCCACTTCTTTCTCGCTACATCTTTGGGCGGCATCGTGGCGACCCTTCAAGGCTCGTTGATCTCCGTGATGATCCCGAGCCTGTCTCGCCAATTGGCACAGGCGCCGCTCGACAACCAGCACAGAGACTTCCGCCGTATGTCCCGTAATGTCGTTAGCGTATCTTTCGCGCTCGGCGGACTGGCTTTCTGTCTTGCCGAACCAATCGTGAGCCTGTGGGTGCGCAAAACGGGAGTAGATCGCGCCTTGCTCACGACCCTGTTTCGATTCCAGTTGGTCTCCGCAGCATTTGTATCCCTGACCTTGGTGCCTTACGCACTTTCCATCCCTATGCGGAGAACCCGTATCCAACTGGTTGCAGTGGGTATTTACATGCTTGGATGTTGCATCGCCATGCCATTGGCGCGCTACCACGGCAGCATTGAGTCCTTTGGACTCATAACCATGCTGGCAGGAGTGTGCTTCTCCACCGGATATTTTTTGGCCTCGACCGAGCTGATTTATCCTAAGCCCCGACCGGCAGGCATATGGGCCGCCGTCGCGGCGCCAGTGCCGCTCATTGCGCTGACACTTATTGCTGCATGTACTGTCGGTAGCATTTTCTCATCTGCTCAAGACATCCCTTCATGGTTGATCTCGAGCGGCATCTATACCACCTTAGCCTCGGGCATTGTGCTGTTCGCATTCCAGAAGTCGAACAAGGAAGACCTGTGCGCTTAACGCCGCGCCCCCAGGATGCACCCGAGCGGAGAACCATCAATGCACCGTTCCTCTCCCGTGAAGAAACTTGACATCATCATCCCGACGAAGAATCGTTACAGCACGCTTGTGCCCGCTGTACGCGCCATCCTGTCAAAGCTGGGTTCGCAAGACTATCGCATTCTGATTTACGACAACACGCCAAAAGACTCCATACCCGACGCTCCGCAATTGCCCGCGGACCCTCGAATTGCGTACCACCATGAGCCTCAGGACATCGACGCGGTCGAAAACTTCAACCGCGCTATCGGCCTAGTTGAAGCGGAGTTTGCCATTCTTATAGGCGATGATGATCTGGTTCTGCCCAGCATTTTTGAAGCCATCGACCAAATGGAGAAAAATGGCTTGGATTGCTTGATACAGCAGCGTCCAACTTACTATTGGCCAGGGGTCAAGTTCAGCAGAGAGATTGAATATTTTTCTCCTGCGTCGCTTCAGATCAGCAGGGAAATAGCCAGCTCCGTGGTCGAATTGGATCCAATGAAAGAGTTGGGATTGGTTCTGAATCGGGGCGCGATATACCTGTACAACCTCCCGGCGCTGTACCACGGTCTGCTGCGTACCCACATCCTTAAGCAGATGCGAGACAAATATGGCGCTTACGTCCTCGGCCCTTCCCCGGACATCAGTCTGGCGCTGCTGATTGCGCACTCCATCCAGCGGTATGGGATGTACCGGACGCCATTCTCCGTCGCAGGAGCCTCTTTCAATAGTGCGGCTGGGATGGGGCGCCGTGGTGAACACAGTGCCACACTGGACCGAGCTCCAGCGTGGCTCCCGAGGCAGATGCTCAAGCAATGGGACCCGGCGCTACCCAAGATTTGGAACGGGTTTACGGTTTATGCACAAAGCCTATACTTGGTAGGCAAAACAGCCAACATTCCCATCAAAATCAATTACGAAGCACTGCACAAAAAAATGCTGTCCGATAATTTCTTGGACATTAAATTCATGACTGGGAAAGACGCCCCCGCCCACCCCCCACAACTGAGCACAATAGCAACCGCATTTCTCACGTATCTATTGCGCACCACGGTCCTACACGCACCTAAATTGGTGCTGAATCCCTTGGTAAAAAGGCGGCCGGCATTTCGGTTTCAGGCGTTCTATCGAGACATAGAAAGCCCAGAGGCTTGCATTTCAAAGGCGGAATCTCATATTGCGCGCTACGCAGCCGCGCAACAGTGATACAAGGCCAAGCGAAAGGAAAAAATGACGACCGACACGCGTTCTGATATTGAGTTCAACATTCAAGCCCACAATAAAGTCGCGGCAAAGTACGCGACAATTCACGGCGAAATTTATAACCAGCACGAGCAAGCCCGTCTGCACGCATCCTTGAAGGAAGCACTGGGTCTAATTCAGACTCAAAGCAACCGGCCGAAGGTGCTTGACTTGGGCTGTGGCGCCGGAAATTTGACGGACCATTTGGTGGCGCTGGGTGTGAATGTCATCTCATCAGATGTGTCGGACAGATTTTTGGAACAAATCCGACAAAGACACAAACCGTCCTCAGTAGCTACACTGAAGCTGAACGGCATCGATCTGTCAAACATCGAAACCAGCAGCCTAGACATGGTAGCGACATATTCTGTCCTGCATCACATACCAGATTACTTGGGAATCATCGATGAATGCATGCGAGTGCTCAAGCCTGGCGGCATCTTGTATTTGGACCATGAAGTCCCAGACGAATACTGGAACAATACCAAAGCTTTAAAAGTTTTCTACAAAAAAGCCCAGAGCTTCGGCCCGCACCTGCTCACAAAATACCTCCAACCCGAAAACTATATAGATTTTCTTATCAGGAAGTTCCGGAACCCACGTTACCGGAGAGAAGGCGACATCCACGTCTTTCCCGACGATCACATTGAGTGGAAAAAAATATACGAGCGAGTCCTGAAACAAGGGGATCTGTTGATTCAAAAGGACTATTTGCTGTATCGATCCGGCTTCAAGACCCATGTTTATGAGGCACACAAGAATGATCTATCTGACATGCGCCTAGGGATATATCGTAAACAAGGTTGATTTATGCAAGGCATCTTCGCCTCGGCTCAGCCAAGGGAAAGGTTCAACGACTCGCTTCTAACCGGCGTACGGATCTACATATTTTCGCTTCCCTTTACCTATGCGCTTAGCCTGGCTGATGGGCGCTTGACGTTGTCGTTGCTGGCCAGTGCGTGGTTGGGAACCTTGCTACTCGCCCGCTTGCTAAGCACTGCGGTGACCATACCGCCGCTTGTTAGCGTCTTCCAGCCCTTAGTCGCATTTCTATTTCTTTTGGCTTTCGGGCAGTTACTGACTGGGACGTTCTCCGGGAAAAGTCTTAACCATCTGTCCGCCTACGGATTGAGCATCATTGGCTTCGGCGTCATACCTCTTTTGGCTGTCGCGAACGTCTCTCGGCCAGGGTGGCCCAGTATACTGGTTCGCGACATCATGTGGACCGCCCGATTGGCTGCCTTGGCAGCGGTGCTCCAGTTCATCTGCTCGAATTTTTTGGGTATCTTTTTTGAAGACCTGATCTACTATCCCCAAAGCATCGAAGCTCAGTCCATGTTCTTGGGGCTCTTCTTCCGCTCGCGTGGCTTCGCTGCGGAGCCCGGCCACTATGCCTTCACTCTGGAGTTATTGGCGCCCCTCCTGCTATATGGCCATGCCGTCTGCAAGAAGAGGTCACCCTTAGTGATGGTAACGGACCTGCTCTTGATGCTGCTTGCATTTCTGAGCATCGGTAGTCCCGCCGGCATCCTTTTGTTCGGGACAGGACTTGTGCTCGCTGCGGCTTTGTTTCCCTCCCGTAATGCAACGCCATTGCTGTGGACCGTAGTGATTGCCATAGGCCTGGCATTGGGCATGGTCAGCATGGTCGGCAATCATGTGGACCAATCCAACTGGTTCGATCTTCTGTCCTCCTTGTTCATCGACAAACTCGACTCCACCTCCGCATCGGAGAGGGCAGAGCGGATAGGCATTGGTCTCAAGCTGATTGAGGATGCCACCCCCCTGCAACTGCTAGTAGGCTACGGGCCTGCGGTATACGAATCCCAAAAGCTCGGTGATCAAACAATCATCCAGTTTTATCTACTTCTTTTTCTAGAAGGGGGCGTGATGGGAACCCTTCTATTTTTTTCCGGATTCATGGGCCTGATTGCCGCGGCGACCAAGCGTTTAGGGACGAGTCGCATCTTCTTCTTTTGGGCCTTATTGAACCTCGCTCTACACTATTGCTTCATTTCGAATTACTACTATCCTATGATTTGGTTCATGTTCCCCATGCTGCTGATCATGCGTGCTGCCAATGAAAGGCAATGAACCCCAACCCGCCGCAGTGACCACGGTCCACCACGTACTCCCCTCGCTCGCAGTGGGCGGAATTGAATCAATGGTCACGCGGTTCATGGAGGAATGTCCCACTGATATTGACTATTACCTTCTTGTTTTGAGCACCGAAGCCACGACAAAAATCCCGCTGCCTGCGGCAACCAGAGCTCACGTCTATTACCTCGGCCCGAGTCACTCTCCGGTGACTTATCTGCGGGCTGCGTTCATGCTCATTGCGCGCAGAAATACGGTCATTGTTTCCTCCACCTGGAAGGCCGCCATGGTTGTTTGGCTTTCTAAGCGGGTGTGCGCCACTCCCCGACATCTCGCCTTCACTCACAGGTCGTCCTGCGCACACTGGGTCGATCGGATCATGCGTACATGGCAGGTGAGGAATGCACACATGAACATCGCGGATTCAGCGAGCTCAGCCAGATGGGTCAGCAACACAACTGATAGGAATGCCGCTGAGGTCGTGAATCCCATTTTTTCGCCACCTGCAGCGCTGCCATCAAAGTCCTCAGAACTTGCCATTTGCTTCATAGGAAGATTGGCCCAGGTGAAGAACCTGGACACAGTCTGCAAACTGGCGGAGAAGATCGCCGCACACGGTCTGACTTTTGTGTTTCACATCTACGGGCCGGATGGAGGCAGCAAAGCCACTGTGGATGAATGGATCAAAGCCAACCCTCCAAGTAGAGGAGGTTACGGCATGCGAGCCGCTTACATGGGGCCCATTCCTCCAAAGGAGGTCCATCAAGTCGCTGCGCGCTACCATTTCATCTTGTCGTGCAGCCACACCGAGGGCTTTGCAATGTCTATTGCGGAGGCAATGCAGGTCGGTACAGTGCCTGTCGTAGGGATGGTCGGGGGCCCTTCCAACTATTGCAGTCCAGACAATGCGATCACGCTTGCAGACTATGCCGACGAAACACTAGAGGTGGCTGCCCAACAGGTACACGCAGTTTGGCAAGATGCCCAGCGCTACCAGGCCATGTCGGGCGCCGCCATGCGCACTTTCGGGTCAGAGGAGTTGCTTCCTTCAAAATATGCCGCTCTATTAAGACGGGCTGCATCCACTATATCAACCAGGAGTCACGCATGAAGTCAGTCGCACGATTTGCCGCCCGAAAAGCGCGTATTCTGAAAGAGCGCATTCAAGGCTTGGATTTCTCCTCAGTCATACAACCCGAGCAACTGGGACTGGATGCGGAGTTGGTGTACCGAGGCTCCCCCTCAGGAAACAAATACTTGCAAGCGGTGATTGCAGACCTGCCGCTGCGCCGCTCGGACGCGATCCTTGACATCGGCTGCGCAAAAGGAAGTGCCTTGGCGTGCATGTCGGAGTTTCCTTTCGCACGGGTGGAAGGGATCGAGATCTCCACCAAGCTCGCCAGCATTTGCGCTCGGAACTTTCAGCGTTTGCAGCGGCCTCAAGTCAAGGTGCACAACATTGATGCAACGCATTTCGCAGAGTTCGGAAGCTTCCAATACTTCTACTTCTACAACCCCTTTCCTGTTCAGGTGCTAAAAGAGGTGCTATCGAACATCAAGCAGCAGGCCCCTTCAGACGCCGAACTCGTTGTCATCTACAACAACCCACCCTGCGAGCGCACGATTGAGGAGTTCGGGTTCTCAAAAAAACGGGTTTACCCAGATGAATGGGGCAATGGCATCCATGTGTATTCCAACCGGCCAACCGACAGCAAGCTTGACGCCAACCGAGGGGCCTCATCCCTGAAGCAGTAGAGTACCTCGTGAGCATGACTTCTCCCGACCAAGCGAAGCGCCGATTAGCCTTCGTCGTCAACAACGCAGCCTTTTTTGTCTCACATAGATTACCCATTGCCATTGCGGCACGGGATTCTGGCTGGGAGGTACTACTCATTACGGGCCAAGCAGGCAGCCCGACGATGGAGGAGCCTGCCTTACGGGCTTTGAAGGAAGTCGGTATCCCCCACCTTCGAGTCACGTTCCAGCCGGGCGGCATCAATCCTATGCGCGAAGGGATCGGACTGCTGCAACTGGTCAAGCATCTGCGCGACTTCAAGCCTGATCTTGTCCATTGCGTGTCACCAAAGGGGCTGGTCTACGGTGGCATCGCATCAAGGCTTTGCAATGCGCCGGCGCTGGTATTGGCGGTATCAGGGCTTGGCTTTGCCTTCACCTCCAGCGGCGAGGCCGGTATACGCCGGCGCGCCCTGGGGAGCCTGATGAGGTTTCTGTTCCATTTCGCTTTCAGCCATCCCAACGCAAAAGTCATCGTCCAGAATGCCGACGATTTAAGCTTGATAGAGACACGCGGTCTGGCTGCTCGTCGCGCCATAGACCTCATCCCCGGCTCTGGGGTGCCTTTATCCAAATATCTGCCTTCCCCCCAAAATGCCAAGAACAAAATCGTTCTCTTTCCAGCGAGAATGCTCAGGGACAAAGGTTTGGTTGAGTTTGTGGAGGCCGCACGGAGCCTGAAAGGTGTCGTCCCCGAATGGCGTTTCCTGCTAGCGGGCGCCGCAGACTACGACAACCCTACCGCCATCGGCCGCGATGACTTGGAAACATGGACCCGGGAAGGCGTCGTCGAGTGGCTTGGGCATGTAGATAACATGATCGACCAATACGCAATGGCATCCATCGTTTGCTTACCTTCTTACAGAGAAGGGATGCCCAAATCGTTGTTGGAGGCCGCAGCGTCAGCGTGCGCGGTGGTCACGACGGACGTTCCTGGCTGCCGCGAAGCCATGACCAATGAAGTGACCGGGTTGCTCGTCCCCGCGAGAGACTCGAAAGCCTTGGCTGCGGCATTGCTTAAATTGATGTCCGACGGACCGCTACGAGAGGCCTACGGCCAAGCCGGACGGCGCCTGGCAGAGCAGCGGTTCAGCATTGAATCTGTGGTCGAACGGACTCTGAACATCTACCGAGAGCTGACCGAAAATGACTAAGCAAGACAAGCGCTTGATACTCGTCGAGCTCAACGAGATCAACTTCGACGTGGTGAAAGCCTATGTGGAGCGGGATCCTGCCCTGCTGCCCGCGATGGCGCGCTTGCTTAAGGGCCACATCATCGAAACCACTTCAGAAACAAAGTACGAAGAACTGGAGCCTTGGATACAGTGGGTCTCGGTGCATACCGGCAAGACCTACAGTGAGCACGGCGTGTTCCGTTTGGGTGACATCACTGAAACGCAGCAGGCTCAAATCTTCGAACACATTGAGGATATGGGGCTTCAGGTAGGCGCCTTGTCACCCATGAACGCACGCAACGCATTGAAGCGCCCAGCGTACTTTGTGCCCGATCCTTGGACCAAGACAAGCACCCATGGCTCCATGCTCGTCAATGCGCTCAGCCGTGCAATCTCACAAGCGGTCAACGACAACGCGCAATCAAAAATCACGCTTGCATCAGCGCTTTCGCTGGTCGCAGGCCTTCTTCGGTTTGCTCATCCTCGCCACTATGTCTTGTATCTGAGTCTGATGCTCCGCGCCAAAGGGGCCCCATGGTGCAAGGCACTTGTACTTGACCTGCTGCTTCATGACCTTCATTCCGCCCTTTACAAGAAAAAGACACCTCACTTCTCGACGTTGTTCCTCAACGCCGGAGCTCACATCCAACACCACTATTTCTTCAATGCCTCCCCCATCAAGGACAAGGTATCTCAGAGGAACCCGCAGTGGTATGTCTCAGAAGCAGCGGATCCCGTTCTCGACATGCTGAAGGTCTACGACAAGATCCTGGGTGAATTGCTGGGCATGCGCAATGTAGATCTGTTGATTTCTACAGGCTTGTCACAGGTACCCTATGACCGCGTCAAATACTACTACCGCCTGAAACAGCACGCCGAATTCTTGACTCTCATTGGTGTCCGCCATGTAGCCGTTCAGGCTCGCATGACAAGAGATTTTCTGATCGAGTTTGAATCGCCCGCTGCGGCGGCGGCCGCCGAAAAGACCCTCGCAAAGATACGAATGGAAGCGGACGACGTTCAGTTGTTCGGTGACATCGACAACAGAGGGGGCAGCTTATTCGTCACATTGACCTACCCGCATGAGATCCGTGAGGACAGCACGATTGTGGTTGACGGCAAACGCATTGCCTTAAAGCCACACGTCGTCTTTGTTGCGATCAAGAATGGCATGCACCAAGGGAAGGGCTTCACTTTCTTTACCCCGGGGATCGCGGCCTTCGCACCAGCCAATCGGTCTCATGTGAGCGAACTGCATTACGCCATTCGGCGCTTCTTCGGCGAGCTTGCAGCGCCCTCACGCTAACCGCAACGCATCGCAGACGCTGCTAACGCCTTTCCTTGTTAGCGACCAAGTGCAGACTTGAGCCTGTCAAGCTTGGCTGCACTGGATGGTTCTGCCGCCCGGGCCCGCCAGGCGCTTCTGATCCAGACATACAAAAAACTCAAAAGCAGGCCGGCCACCGCTGCCGTGATGGTCATCACGCCTCGCTTTGGTTTGCTCTTCTTCTCCGGCGGCTCTGCAGGATCGACCACTTGGATGAGCCCCCCCTCGCGGGCCTCATCCATCTTGGCCATTTCAAACTGCCGAGTGAACAGTTCGAACATCACCTCCTGATACTTGAACTCTCGATACTTGTCGATGTAGTCGCTGGAGGCGTCTCCCTCCTGCTTGACCTTCTCCATCTTCCCCAACTCTGCCCTCAAGGCTGCGTAGTTTGACTGCGCCAATCTGTACTCCGGGGCATCTGCGGTGAACTGCGTTTTCAGGGATTCCAGACGGATGGCCGCAGCCGTAACCTGCGCTCGCAGAGCTGCATATGCCTGAGCAGCAGCGCGCGGCTCAGATCGCAGGTCAGCCTCGCTGATTCCGCTGGCTTGCAGATCCTTCTGGGACTTAGCCAGCCGATCTTTTGTTTGGCGCAACTGTGTCTCAAAAAACTGTCGCCGCTGCTGTGCTTCCGTCATCGCCAATTCGGAAGTCACTCGCTGAAGTTGTCGAACAAAGCCGTTGGCAACGTCGGCAGCACGCTGGGGATCCTCATCCTCTACTTCAATGACCAACAAGCCATCCTTCTTGCCAGCCTCGATGCGAGTGTTCTTCGCAAGAATCTTTCGAGCGTCCCCGGGAGACACCTCGCCATAAACTTTTCGAAGTCCAAATTCATCGACAATGCGGCGAGACACGGTCACGGACTGCATCAACGAGACGTACTGATCGATGGGACTCTTGATGCCGGCTGCCGAACCAGCCAGCCCGGCCAACGCTCCCAAAGACTGCATTGCGACGGCAGCCGCACTTTGCTGCTGCTGCGGCGGCACGATCACCGTCCTGGCGATGTAGGTGGGAGTGATCAGGTATGACGCTGCCAAAGCAATCACGCCAAAGACAACCGGCACGAACAGCAGAACCCGTCTGTTCTCTGTGGCGACGAGGGCCACATCAAATACATCGACCACCGAGGTAGATTCAGGAAGCTTCTCAGTCATCGCCTGCCTCACTCACGCAACGTCTTGATTGCAGCGGCCCCCAGGCTGAACTGGTAGACGATCTGCGTGATGTCCTTGGCATTGCGCATGAAGACGCTCCAAGCGCTTTCATGGTCGGTCTTTTCTGGCAATACGATGATGTCACCCGGTTGGACTGTTGCTCGAGCCACACTGGTGAACCAGCGTCCCCTGTCCGACAAGACGCTTCCGTCCGCCCGCATCACGAAGATCTCGTCCAAATCGGCCCCTCCGGTCAAACCGGATTGATCCAGGTAATGCGATACGGATCTTCCTGATTCATGGATCAGAGCCGACTCTGTGTTGACGGCACCCAGCACGTACACGAAATCAGGCTTGGGCGGGACGACCAACCGGTCATGGTTTTCCAGGCGCAAGCCAGGCAGTTTGTCCAACACAGCCGTATCGGGCGACAGGCCCAGCATGATGCGACCCGTTGGCTGCAAACTGCGAAGTCGCTCAAGCGCTTGCCGCTGAGCGCGGGCCTCTGCTTCCAGACGCAACTGCGCCGCACCAGCGTCGGCGTTCGCCGATACATTGGCCGCAGCCTGGCTGAGCTTGGTCTGCACCTGCGTCTCAAGACGACGAACAAGCTGATTGAGGTTCTCCAACTGAGCCTTGCGGACGTCCTCACGGTAAAAACCGGCCCCAAACAAGTAAGCATCCGGGGTCAAGCCCCCAGCCTTGTCAATCAACTGCGGGAGGGTTTCTCCCGGGGCCATCTGATAAACGCCAGGGCGCATGACCTCGCCCTCTACCCGCACATAAACTTGACGTTTGACATGTGGGACACGGACATCATTGACCGAAAAAATCGTCACGATGTCACCAGGCTGTAATAGCAAATTCTCTGGGCTGCGTGAGTCCTTCATTGCCTCGCCCAAATTGAAAGGCAGAAGCTTGACTTGAAGGTTTTGGCTATCGATGCGTTCGACAACGGCATAGTCCAGATTGACTTCGTCAATCAAGTTGCCAATGCGTTGCGCCAACGTTTCGACAGAGTCGCCTACCTTGGTCCTGCCATCTTTGTCCGTGATCGTCCGCGTGTCCCGTTCGGGTTCCAGTTCGAAGGAATCGGCCCGTGCCCGCTGTTTGTCCTCCTCCGTGAACAGAACTTCATTCTGGCGTTTCACGGATGCGCGGGACATCAAAAAAGCACGATTGGGGATCAGATCCACCACCTTCATGCCCTCCCGCCATGGCGTGCGGATGGGCTCGGCCACGTTACCGCGCAGGGTCACCACATTGCCGAATTCGGGCACAACAGAAGAGACCGACAAAATATCGCCCCTGCGCAGTCGGGTACGCAGACCCGCGGCGTCCAGTGCAAACACCTCGACGCTTCGGGGAGGCTTCTTGTTGGGGTCAATTCGCTCCAATTGCACCCGCGTCGGATCAGCGACGACTGGCAGCCCCCCTGCCAATGACAGGATGGATGCCAGTTCCTCACCGTCTTCAGATAGCTCATAGACAGCCGGTGTTGACACCTTGCCAGACAAAGCAACGTAGCCCTTGGCAGCAGGAATCACAATGGTGTCGCCGTCTTGCAGGCGGATATCGGCCGTTTTATCCCCTTTGGACAAAAAGGCGTACATATCCAACTCCGTGACGACCTTGTCGGCGCGCTTGACTTGCACCTTGCGCATGCTGCCTGTGGGGCTGGGCCCGCCAGTGGCGAACAGGGCCGACACAAGCGTGGACGAACCGCTAACGGTGTAGGCGCCGGGTTTGCGCGCCTGGCCGACCACATAGATGGTGATTCCCTTGAGTTGCCCCAAGGTAACGCTGAGCTGGAAATCACGGTAATAGCGAGCTACCGCCGAGCGGACGACGTCCTCCACCTGCGCACTGCGCACTCCATTCACTGCGATGCTGCCAACGCGCGGGATGTGGATCTGACCGTTGCGATCGACCGCGGTGCGGACATCCACATTGACGCCGCCCCACCCCCGGATATGGAGCTCATCACCGGGGCCAATGCGGTAGTCGGGGG
Organism: uncultured Aquabacterium sp.; assembly: GCA_964413815.1. GTDB lineage: Bacteria > Pseudomonadota > Gammaproteobacteria > Burkholderiales > Burkholderiaceae_C > Aquabacterium. The sequence goes on from CAYPUS010000005.1 coordinate 27,748, forward strand.
AAACGGGTGCGTTAGTCTGAGGCTGGTAGGAAGTAGAGGGCTGCGCAAAAAAACTGCTACCAAAGAGCGGCAAAATCTGCCCCGAGTTTTCCTGTACATAACGCTGAAAATCGTTGGGAGGCAATGGTTTGACCTTTGTCTCCGCCCCGGGGGAACGCAAATCCTCTCCGACCCGGTCCGGCGCCTGCTTGACCGGCAACCTTACGTCTTCCTGACGGCCATCCCTTTGGCGAATCACAGGCACAGAAGGGAGCGGGTTGACCGACGGCGCGGAGTCCCCAAAATAATCCGGCGGGATCTCTTGCTCGCCTTCGGTGCCCTGCACCTTTGGCATCTGGCCGTAAGACTGCCCCATGAGCAAGAACAGCGAGATCAACAGTATCCGACGGAACGAATGCGAGCAACGCGAGAGCGTGAGAGACATGAGGCTTGTTCTCTTTGATCTGGAATCCCGGAAACATTGTAGAGGCCGAACGGGACGGAAATATGCGTTGCATAGACGCGACCCAGGAGGCCTCGAAGCGAGCAGGCCGATTCCCTCTGCATGCCGTAAGCCAGCCCAGGGTTGATCTTCATGTATCGTGTATGGAACCTCCCGTTGAGCGGAGACGACTAAGCGCTAGTGGAGCAATGGATGCATTTGAAAGAGTTGCAGCTTGCCGTCGTCGGCCTTGGATATGTGGGCCTTCCTCTGGCAGTTGAATTTGGCAGATTACGGCCTGTAATCGGCTATGACATCAATTCAGCCCGCATCGCGGAGTTGCGCGCATGCCGAGACTCCACCCTGGAAACCTCCGCAGAAGAACTCCGCGCCGCCCAACACCTCCAAGTCACGGACCAGCTGGACGATCTGCGCCCCTGCAACTGCTACATCGTCACCGTTCCCACCCCCATCGACGAATACAAGCGCCCCGATCTCACTCCCCTGATCTCCGCCAGCCAGGCCGTCGGCAAGGTCCTCAACCGTGGCGACATCGTGATCTACGAGTCAACCGTTTACCCCGGCGCCACCGAGGAAGACTGCGTCCCCGTCCTTGAGCGCGAGTCGGGCCTGAAGTTCAATGTCGACTTCTTTTGCGGCTACAGCCCGGAGCGCATCAACCCGGGCGACAAGGCGCACCGCGTCACCAACATCAAGAAGATCACCTCCGGCTCCACGCCGGAAGTCGCCGCCCTGGTGGACGAGCTCTACAACCAGATCGTCACGGTGGGCACGCACCGCGCCAGCAGCATCAAGGTTGCCGAGGCCGCAAAGGTGATCGAGAACACCCAGCGCGACCTGAACATCGCCCTCATCAATGAACTCGCGATGATCTTCAACAGAATGGGCATTGACACCGAAGAGGTGCTGCAGGCCGCCGGCAGCAAGTGGAATTTCCTGCCGTTCCGCCCGGGACTGGTCGGCGGGCACTGCATCGGGGTGGACCCTTATTACCTGACGCACAAGGCGCAAGCCATCGGGTATCACCCAGAGATCATCCTGGCGGGGCGGCGCCTGAATGACAGCATGGGTTCCTACGTTGCATCGCGCCTGGTCAAGACCATGACGCAACGCCGCATTCGCGTCGATGGCGCCAAGGTGCTGGTGATGGGCCTGACCTTCAAAGAGAACTGCCCGGATCTGCGCAACACGCGGGTCGTTGACATCATCAGCGAGCTGCAGGACTACAACTGCCAGGTCGAGGTGCTGGACCCTTGGGTGACCGCCCACGACGCCCATGAAGAGTACGGCGTCACCACCGTCGACAACCCGCTCGCCGGCAGTTACGACGCGATCGTGCTGGCGGTGGCCCACCAGCAGTTCAAGGAAATGGGCGCCGCGGCCATCCGCGCACTGGGCAAGGCCGAGCACGTGCTGTACGACCTGAAGTACGTCCTGCCCGCCAGCGAATCCGACGTGAGGCTGTGACATGAGCAGGTACGCAGAACTTCGACTCAGCTTGCAACGCACGCGCCATCGCTGGCTCATCACCGGGGTGGCCGGCTTCATCGGCAGCAACCTGCTGGAGACCTTGCTCAAGCTCGATCAAGACGTCGTCGGCTTGGACAACTTCAGCACCGGGCACCAGCACAACCTCGACGAGGTGCGCTCCCTCGTGTCGCCCGAACAGTGGCAGCGCTTTCAGTTCATCCAGGGGGACATCCGCCAACTGAACGACTGCCGGCGAGCATGCGAGGGCATCGACTTCGTGCTGCACCAGGCCGCCCTGGGCTCGGTCCCGCGCAGCCTGGCCGACCCCATCACGACGAACCAGAGCAACATCGACGGCTACCTCAACATGCTGGTGGCCGCACGGGATGCGAAGGTCCGCAGCTTCACCTACGCAGCCAGCAGCAGCACCTATGGCGACCACCCCGATCTGCCCAAAGTGGAAGACAAGATCGGCCGGCCGCTGAGTCCTTATGCGGTAACGAAGTACGTCAACGAGCTCTACGCCGATGTGTTCGCGCGCGCCTATGGTTTCCACACCATCGGCTTGCGCTACTTCAACGTCTTCGGTCCCCGGCAGGACCCCAATGGCGCCTATGCGGCCGTCATCCCCAAGTGGGTGGATGCGCTGATCAAGCACGCACCCGTCCACATCAACGGCGATGGCGAGACGAGCCGCGATTTCTGCTTTGTCGACAACGCGGTGCAAGCCAACCTGCTGGCGGCGACAACCGTGGACGCCGATGCGCGCAACCAGGTCTATAACGTGGCCGTGGGCGATCGCACCAGCCTGAACCAGCTCTATCAACTGATCCAGGAAACGCTTCAATCGGCCAAACCGGGCTCGGTGTCAGCCGACGCCAAGCCCATCTACCGGGATTTCCGTGCCGGCGATGTCCGCCATTCCCTCGCCGACATCGCCAAAGCCAAGCGCTTGCTGAGATACGAGCCCAGCCACCGCTTAGGCGATGGCTTGAAGGTCGCGGTGCCCTGGTATCTTCAGCACTGAGGCCGCCTGAGGGCGCGGCTGCGGGGGCCACACACCTGGCACCGATTCCACCTTTTTGACGCCCCCACACCCCGCAACCCACCCCAACATGCAGGAAAATCCCGCGTTTCCCTGCTGCTGACCCCGTCCCATCGCCTGCCTCATGAAAACCTACCAATGCGTTGTTTGCGGCTACGTCTATGACGAAGCCAAGGGTGCCCCCGAAGACGGCATCGCCCCCGGCACCCGCTGGGAAGATGTGCCCGACTCCTGGGAGTGCCCGGACTGCGGCGTCGGCAAGTCCGACTTCGAGATGATCGAGATCTGAAAAGAAGAGACAACAAGCATGGCTGATCAGGACGCGATCGTCATCGTCGGCTCGGGGCTGGCGGGCTACAACGTGGCGCGCGAGTTGCGCAAAGCCGATGCCGCCGTGCCCATCGTGGTGGTCAGCCGTGACCACGCGGGCTTTTATTCCAAGCCGATGCTCTCCAATGCGCTGGCCGGCAAGAAGACGCCCGCCACGCTGGTGATGAAGCCGGCCGACAAGATGGCCGAGGACATCAAAGGCCGCGTGATCGCCAACTGCACGGTCACGGCCATCGACACGGCGGCCCGCACGCTGGCGCTGTCGAATGGCGAGGTGCTGCCCTACCGCGATCTGGTGCTGGCCCTGGGCGCCGATCCCATCCGCATCCCGCTGGAAGGCGATGCCGCCGACACGGTGCTGTCGGTCAACGATCTGGATGACTTCGCGCGCTTTGCACAGGCGCTGGAGCAGGCGCCCAAGATGGGCCATCCCGTCCAGCGCGTCGCCATCCTGGGTGCCGGCCTGATCGGCTGCGAGTTCGCCAATGACCTGCTGCACCGGCAGATCAAGCCCACGGTGCTGGACCTGGCCGAGCGCGTGCTGCCCCGCCTGCTGCCGCCCGAGGCCAGCGCCCGCCTGCAGCAAAAGCTCGAAGCCGAAGGCGCACAGTTCCGTTTCGGGGCGGCGGCCACCGGCGTCAACCACATGGGCGATCACCTGCAGGTGGCGCTCAGCGATGGCAGCACCTTGCAGGTCGATCTGGTGCTGTCGGCCGTGGGCCTCAAGCCCCGCACGCAGCTGGCGCTGGACGCGGGCGTGCTGATCCGCCGCGGCATCGTCGTCGATCGCCATCTGGCCACCAATGTGCCGCACATCTATGCCGTGGGCGATTGCGCCGAGGTCGAGGGCCATCTGCTGCCCTATGTGATGCCGCTGATGCAGCAGGCGCGCGCCCTGGCCGCCACGCTGGCCGGCAAGGCCACGCCGCTGAGCTACCCGGCCATGCCGGTGGTGGTCAAGACGCCGGCCTGGCCCACCGTGGTCTGCCCGCCCCCTGCCGATGCGCAGGGCCAGTGGGTCGTCACGGCCACGGACGAAGCCATCGAAGCCCGCTTCATGGACGCCACCCAGCCCGATCGCATGCTGGGCTTTGCGCTGCAGGGCAAGGCCGTGTCGCAACGGCAGGCGTTTGCGAGCCAGGTGCCGGCGCTGCTGGACTGATCACCGGGGCACTTGCTCGGCTTAAGGCATCAGGTGAGGCAAATAGGCCTCCACCAAGTCGCTGACAGCCTGAGCCTGCAGTTCGTCCTTGCGGTACTTGTTGCGCTCCCGTGAGGGCAAGGCCGCCAACAGGCGCTTGATGCGGACAAAATCCAGGGGATGGATGGTCCGCATGCGTGCCATCGCGCCATTGGTTGCCACCACCACCTGATCGAATGGGCGGGCGCTGAGCATGCGCCCCCCCATGTCTGTCTGCACGGCCCAGAATTCGTCCTCGTCTTCACTGAGCTTCAAAGGGTGAGGGTCCTGGTCCTTGGCCATGCGACGGATGACGTCGACTTCGAAGCCTTGGTCATTGACTGCCGTGTAGCGTTGCTCATCCCTTAAGCGGAAGGTTTTATCCACCTTCTGGAGCAGCCCCAGAAAAGAAGAATCCAGGCGCTTCATCTGCGTGACGAACTTCAGCTGCTTGCGCGTATCGAGCAGCAGATCGACATCCCGCGTGGCCATGGCGTCACTTGGGAACAGGACGCCCGCCGCCGTCTCATAGGCGAACAGCGCATGGGTGCCAACGACCAGGAAGTACGGCGCCAGACCGGCCTTGTCGATGGCGAGCAAGGTCTCCACCACCACGGGCGGCGCCCGTCCTACACGCAAGGCGCGGTTGAGGCGCTGATGCTTGGTCAAGGATTGAGTTAAAGACCGAACCCGATCCTCCGCAACTTGCTTCTTGGCCTGAAAGTGCGTGACCATTTCGTGGTTGTCGGCACTCTTGGGCCCCAGCGACTTTTGTGCCCCCCCCGGCGTGCTGCGAATCAGATACGCAACCCCGTTGACCTCTCGCCAGAACATGGACCCTCGATACGACTGTGCTTCACGGATCGCCTGCTCGAGGGCCGTGAAGACGGCCACGGCATCGATGTACTGCCTGGTTTGATCGGAGGAGAGTTCAGCAAACATTTTTCACTGAAAATTGTGATTTTCTGAATTTACATTGAAAACACTTTTATATCAACAACTTAATTGACTTCAAGATTCGTGTTCCCAGTGACTTCGGGATACGTTGAACTTCCCATCGCCAGCGCCCACGTGGTGACCATCGGATGCAGCGGTGGCCCAGTACCCTGGCCCTATCGTCAAAGTCTGAGCTCTCGGGCTCAACCCTTTTGAACCCGCACCCGGATTGCGCTAACCTTGATCCCCTTCTCGGCCAGTGCCTCGATGAGGCGCGGCTGAAGCTGGCGCAGCTTGGCGGACACCGCCGAATTGGCGGCCAGCAGCGTCCAGCCCTCGTCGTCGAGCGGACCGGCCTGCACATGGGCCGCCATCGCCGGCGTCAGGCAGGTGCGCACCACCTCCAGGTATGCTTGTGAGGCCTTGAGCCTCTGCATCAAGCTGGCCAGCGGCGTCTGTCCGCGCCCCATCACCGAGGTGACGGGCGGCACGTCAGGCACCATCGGCTTGAGCTTGATGTTCGGAGACTGGAAACGGCGCGCGCTCATGAAAGACGTCGGATGGTTTTTTACAGGTTGCTGTATGCAGATATTGATCACCGCCAGCCCATTGTCCCGCACAAGGACCCTGCAGTTCACGCCCTTGACGCTGATTCTGACTGCGCTGGCGCTGCTGCTGCCGATGATGATCCTGAGCCTGCTGCTTTACCACGCGATCGTGATCAAGGCCGCGCAAGAGCACTGGCCCATCATTTCCGAGGCGGTGCGTTATGTCGAGCGCAAGGAGATGGCCCGCCGCGACCGCTTCATGCGCGAGAACCTCGATGCCATGGCCGAGAAAGTCGGCGACCTGCAGGCCAAGCTGCTGCGCCTGGAGGCTGTCAGCGAACGCGTGGCGGGCATGGCCGGCATCAAGCCGGAAGACCTGGTCCAGATCGAAGCCACCGCCGACAAGGGCGCCAGTGGCGGCCCGCTGGTCACCTTGCATGACGGGGCCCCGGCCTCGGAGCTGACGATCGACGCGCTCGACAAGCAGCTCAATGACCTGCAGACGCTCAACGAGCGCCATGTCGATGTCTTCACCTTGATCGAGTCGCGCCTGTTCGAA
>CAYPUS010000006.1:0-3896 GCA_964413815.1 uncultured Aquabacterium sp.
CATTCGGGTGGATCAGGTCGTAGAGCTCCGAGACCTTGCGGTCCGCGTCGGCGATGATCGGGAAGTTGACGACGGTGCCCTGGGTCGTGTTGATGTCGGGGATCCACTTGTCATGCGACTCCACGGTGTCCACCGAGAGCGCGATGACCTTGACATTGCGCTTGGCGAACTCGCCCTTGAGCTTGGCGGTCAAGCCCAACTCGGTGGTGCACACGGGCGTGAAATCGGCGGGGTGCGAGAACAGCACGCCCCAACTGTCGCCCAGCCACTCGTGGAAGCGGATGGCGCCTTCCGAAGAGGCTTGTTCGAAATCGGGGGCGGTGTCGCCCAGGCGCAGACTCGGCATGATCGGGATTCCTTTCGTGGTGAACGCTCTGGCTGTGCAGCCATTGGGTTCCCACGATAGACACCGATGCCGCCGCTGAGAAGCGAGGAATGCGCATGAGGTGATGCCCCGCGCGCATATCGGCCACCCGGATGGCAGCTGTGCATACAGATCTGCGCGCGGGCCGTCCGCAGACCGTCCGCAGACCGCAGATGGCCGCAGATCGCCGCAGTGGCGTCCGCCAGTCAGGGCTTTTGCGTGGCCGCCAAGGCGCGCGCCCTGTCGATGTTGGCCTCGATGGACGACCGCATCTCCTGCCCCGGTGGGATGTGCGACAGCAGCTTCTGCCAATGGGCCACGGCGCGTGCGTAGTCCTGCCGCTCGAAGGCGGCGCTGCCGGACAAGGCCAGGGCCTGGGGGTGGGCCGGCTGCAAATGCAGGGCCCGCGCCAGCACGGCCTCGGGCTCGCCCCGCAAGGTCTGGCCCTGCGACATGCCCAATGCCACGGCGTAGTCGACCAGCACGTCCGCATCGGGCGGGCGCAGCGACATCAGGCGCTGGTAGGCCTGCACGGCTTCGTCGAAGCGCCGCAAGGTCTCATAAGAGCGCGCCAGCATGCGCCAGCCATCTGCGTCATCGGTCTGGACCTGCAGGCGCTGGGCCAGGCGGGCCACCATCGCGGCGATTTGGTCCGCGCCGATGCCATCGGCGCCGCTGGCACCGTCCGGACCGCCGGCACCAGCGGCGCGCCCCTGATCGCTCACGGCATCGTCCCCCGCTGACCCGGCGCCATCCTCCGTAGCTGGCACCGCGGCCGGCGCCGACCCGCTTGGCGCATTGGCCTGTGCCACGGTTTGCAGCACGCCAGGCTCCAGCCACGCCCTCGGCTGACCCACCGCCACATAAGCCAGCATGGACGCCCCGCTCAGCAGCACGCTCAACGAGACCGCGGCCAAACGCCTGGGCGCCGCAGCTTGCACATCTGCACCCGAGCCATGCGACACATCCGCGCCACTTGGGGCAACTGCCTCGCCAGCACGCCACAAAGGCCAGATCACAAAAAGGCTGCCGACGATCACCATCGCCAGCGCCAACAGCGGAAAGCTCAGGTTCATGGCGCAGGCTCCTCCTGGGGCAACACGGAATCCGGCGCATCCTTGAAGGCCGCACGCCGGTCGCGCCAATGCAACGCCACCAGCACGCCCCCCAGAAGCAGCAGCAAGGCGGGCCCACCCCACAACAGCCAGGTGCTGGCGTTCACTGGCGGCCGATAGAGCACGACATCACCATAGCGTTCGACCATGAACTGGCGCACCTGCTCGTCGCTGGCGCCCCCTGACAGCTGCAGCCTGACCTCGTTCTTGAGCTGCAGCGCCAGTTCGGAATGGGAATCGGCGACCGTCTGGTTCTGGCAGACCAGGCAGCGCAGCTCGGAGGTCAGGCGGTTGACATGTTCATCCAGGTCCGCGCCTCCTGCCTTGCCGGCGTGCGCTGACAGCGTCAGGGCGCACAGCAGCAGCAAGCCGCCAGCCCTGCTGCGCCAATCCCCCCGCGCCGGCCAAGACACAGCTGCTTCAGCCACGCTGCAGCTCCGCGATCAGGGGCAGCAACTTGTCCTTGAGCAGTTCAGGCGTCACCGGACCGGTGAACTTGTAGCGGATGCGCCCCTGCTTGTCGACCACGAAGGTCTCAGGCAAGGCGATGATGCCCAGGTCCATGCCGACACGGCCGTCCCCATCGAAGACGGACAGCTGGTAGGGATCGCCGTGCTTGAGCAGCCACTTGGCACCGGCCTCGCGCTGGTCCTGGTAGTTGAAGCCGATGATCGGCACGCTGCCCTGCTTGGCCAAATCCAGCAGGACCGGGTGCTCTACGCGGCAGGACGTGCACCACGAGGCCCAGGCGTTGAGCAGCCACACCTTGCCCTTCATCTGGGCGGGAGTGAAGGTCTTGCCCGCATCGTCAAGCCGGCTCAACGTGAAGGCGGGCGCGGCCTTGCCGACCAGCGGCGAAGGGATGTTGTCCAGATCGGGACGCTTCAAACCCAAAGCCAGCGTGGAAGCCAGCGCCAGGAAGAGGCCCAAAGGCAGCAGGTAGCGCTTCATGTCGTCAAGGTGTGGTCAAGGAGGGATCGAGCACGGCGGGCGCCGCGGGGGAAACGGATGCAGCGAGGCAGGCATGGGGGGCCGCTGCACCGGACTGCGCCTGTTGCTGCCGCCGCTGCGCACGGTAGCGCCGGTCGGTGGCCGCCAGCAGCCCGCCGAGGGCCATGATGATGGCGCCGCCCCAGACCCAGCCCATGAAGGGCTTGACCTGCACGCGCACACCCCAGGCACCATTGGGTGCGGTGTCGCCCAGCGATACATAGAGGTCGCGCGTCAGGCCACGGTCGATGGCCGCCTCCGTCATGGGCATGCGCTGCACGATGTAGAAGCGCTTCTCGGGATAGAGGGTGGTGACCAGCTCGCCGTCTCGGCGCACCTCGAATCGCGCGCGGCCCGCCAGGTAATTGGGTCCCTTGCGCTTTGCCATGCTCTGCAGCTGAAAGGTGTAGCCACCCACCGACACGCTGCCGCCTTCCTGCAGGCTGGCATCCTGCACGTGTTCTGTGCCCTTGACCAGCGTCACGCCGAGCACGAAGACGCCCACGCCTGCATGCGCCACCACCATACCCCAGAACGCACGGGGAACCAGGCGCCAGCGCGCGGCCAGCGTGCTGGGTGCACCGCCGGCCGGCGCCTTCAAGCGCAGCAGCACGTGCTGCGAAGTGCCAAGCAGGATCCAGATCGACAGCAGCAAACCCACGGCCACGCCGAGCGATGCCTGCACCGTCACGGCAATGGCCGCAGCCAGCAGCACCGACACGAGCGCCGGTGCCTGCAACGCCAGCGCGGCATCCTTCACCGAACCGGCCTTCCACGCAACGAAGGGCCCGACCGACAGCAGCACCAGCACCGGCAGCATCAAGGGCACGAAGACAGCCTCGAAATACGGCGGGCCGACCGAGATCTTGCCCAGGCCGAAGGCATCGATCGCCAGCGGATACAGGGTGCCCAGCAGCACGGTGCCCGTGGTCACCAGCAGGAAGACATTGTTGAGCAGCAGCAGCGATTCGCGCGAGAACAGCGCGAACCGGCCGCCCATGCCCACCGAGGGCGCACGCCACGCATACAGCCCGAGCGAGCCACCGATCACAACCAGCAGGAAGACCAGGATGTAAAGGCCACGCTGTGGATCGGACGCGAAGGCGTGCACCGAGCTGAGGACGCCCGAACGCACGAGGAAGGTCCCGAGCAGCGACAGTGAGAAGGCCAGGATGGCCAGCAGCACCGTCCAGTTCTTGAAGCTGCCCCGCTTTTCCGAGACGGACAGCGAGTGGACCAGGGCCGTGCCGACCAGCCAGGGCATGAAAGAGGCGTTCTCCACCGCATCCCAGAACCACCAGCCGCCCCAACCCAGTTCGTAATACGCCCAGAAGCTGCCCAGCAGGATGCCAAGGGTGAGGAAGACCCAGGCCAGCAGCGTCCATGGCCGCGACCAGCGCGCCCAAGCCGCATCCAGCTTGCCTTCG
>CAYPUS010000006.1:3906-33870 GCA_964413815.1 uncultured Aquabacterium sp.
GGGCGGCGATCGCGAAGGCAAAGGCCACCGAGAAGCCCACATAGCCCATGTAGAGCAGCGGCGGGTGGAAGATCATGCCCGCGTCCTGCAGCAGCGGATTGAGGTCTTCGCCATCGGGCGCGGCGGGCAGTGTGCGCTCGAAGGGGTTCGAGGTGAACAGCGTGAAGCTCAGGAAACCGACGCTGACCAGCCCCAGCACGGCCAGCACGCGGGCCACGGTCGCATCGGGCAGCGAGCGGCTGAAGCGGGCCACGGCAAAGGTCCAGCCGCTCAGCATGAACAGCCACAGCAGCAAGGAGCCCTCATGGCCGCCCCAGGCACCTGCGATGCGGTAATACACCGGCAGCAGCGAGTTGGAATGGCTGACCACGTAGCTGACCGAAAAATCGTTCAGCACGAAGGCCGCGATCAGCAGACCGAAAGACAGGCTCACAAAGGCGAACTGCCCGGCGGCCAGCGGCCGCGCCAGGGCGATCCAGCGCCGGTCGCCCCGGTGGGCGCCCCACAACGGCAGGATGCCCAGCAGCAGGGCCTGCGCCAAGGCCAACACCAGCGCGAAGTTGCCAAGCTCAGGTGTCATGGCTGTGCCCCCAGTTGAAGGGTCTCGGCAGCCTTGGTCTGCTCCAGGGCATGGGCGGCTTCGGGCGGCATGTAGTTCTCATCGTGCTTGGCCAGCACCTCTTCGGCGATGAACTGGCCTTGCTCCTTCAGCAGGCGCCCCTGCGCCACCACGCCTTTGCCCTCCTTGAACAAATCGGGCAGCAGGCCCTTGTACTGCACCTGCACCCGTTGGGCCCGGTCGGTCACGACGAAGTGGTAGCTCATGCCATCGGGCAGGCGCCGCAGACTGCCCTCTTCCACCATGCCGCCGATGCGAAAGCTCCTGTTCAGCGGTGCCTCGCCCGCCTGAATCTGGCTGGGCGTGAAGAAAAAGACCAGGTTCTTCTGGAAGGCAGACAGCACGAACCAGGCCGCCAGGCCCAGCAGCGTGGCACCGAGCAAAGCCAGCGCCAGGCGTTTGTGACGCGCCCTCAATTGAAAGGCCGCCCCGCTCATCGCCGCCGCTCCAGCCGCTGGCGCAAGCCGCGCAAGACCGCCTGACGGCGCCATCCCAGCAGCACCAACTCGCCCAGCAGCGCAAGCAGCACCACGAGCACCGATCCCCACACGAATGCCCCATGACCGCCCATGGCGACAAAGGCCTCCCACGTGCCCCAATTCATGCCGCGGCCCTCCCTGCGCCCGTCAACGGCACACGCGACGCCGGGCCCTGCAGTTCGGGCAGTTGCCGCACCCAGGCGGCGCCGCCTTCGCGCTCCAGCACGATGCTGCGCAAGCGGATCAGCGACACGGCGATCACATGGGCCCACAGGCCAAAGGTGACCAGCAGCATGCCGACCACCATGGTCCCCGCCATCGTCGGCGCGGCCTTGAAGCTGATCGATGCGCCCTGGTGCAGCGTGTTCCACCACTGCACAGAGAAATAGATGACCGGCACATTGACCACGCCCACCAGCGCCAGCAGGGCACCGGCGCGGTCTCCACGCCGCGGGTCGTCGATGGCCGCCTGCAGCGCCATGAAGCCGATGTACAGAAACAGCAGGATCAATTCGGAAGTCAGGCGGGCATCCCAGACCCAATAGGCGCCCCAGGTGGGCTTGCCCCACAGCGCCCCCGTCCACAGGGCCAGGAAGGTGCACAGCGCACCGGTTGGCGCCAGCGCCCGCGCCATCATCGATGACAGGCGGGTGTTGAGAACCCAGCCCACTACTGCCCAAAAGGCCATGGCCACATAGATCAGCATCGACAGCCAGGCCACCGGCACGTGCACGAAGATGATGCGGTAGGCCTCGCCCTGCTGGTGATCGGTGGGTGCCACGAAGAAGCCGACATAGAGGCCCGCCACGGTCAGGATCGCCGCCAGCGCCAGCAGCCAGGGCACCAGGCGCCCGGCCACCGGGTAGAAGCGCTGAGGCGAGGCCCATTGCCACAGGCCGGCGGCCTTCTCAAGGGCCTTTTGTTGTTGGGGCTCGGTCATCTGTCTTGACTCCATGCTGCGCGCTTCGCCACGCTCATTCCAAGGAAACACGCAAGGCGGCGGCCGTGGCCCAAGGCGCCAACGCGATGGCCGCGGTCAACAAGGCGGCCAGCAACTGAAGGTGTGCGCCCGCATCCAGCCCACTGGCCTGCGCACCCACGGCCCCCGCGCCAAAAATCAGCACCGGGATGTACAGGGGCAGCACCAGCACCGCCAGCAGCACCCAGCCCCCCCGCAAACCCAGCGTCAAGGCGGCGCCGATGGCACCCAGCAGGCTCAGCACGGGCGTGCCCATCAGCAGCCCGGCCACCAGCACCACCGTCGCGTCGGCAGGCAAGCCGAACTGCAGCGCCAGCAAGGGCGCGAGCAGCACCAGCGGCAGGCCGGACACCAGCCAGTGCGCCAGCACCTTGCCCACCACGATCAGCGACAGAGGCTCGGGGGAGAGCAGCAACTGCTCCAGCGTGCCGTCGGACAAGTCGGTGGCGAACAGGCGCCCCAGGGACAGCATCGAGGCCAGCAAGGCTGCCACCCACAGGATGCCGGGCGCCATGGCCTGCAACTGCGCCCTCTCGGGCCCCACACCCAGAGGAAACAGCGCCACAACGATGACGAAGAAGAACACCGTCGTCAGCACATCCGAGCGGCGCCGCAGGGCCAGCAAGGTGTCGCGATGCAGCGTGGCCCACAGAACTTGCCACATCACACCTCGTCCTCGACCGCTTCATCCAGACCCAACTCGATTTCCTGCACACGGTGCGCGCCCAGGGCCTGGTCCTGGTGGGTGGTGTAGACCAGCATCGCCTGGTCAGCCAGTTGCTTGGCCAGCAAGGCCGAGAGGACCTGGATCGACTCGGCATCCAGGGCCACGAAAGGCTCATCCAGCACCAGGAGGCGGGGCTTGTCAGCTGTTGGCGCCAGCGCCAGCCGTGCCAGCAAGACACGCCGGCGCTGCCCTTGGGACAGCACACGCGTCGGCAGATGGGCCCTGTCACCCAGCCCCAGCACATCCAGCGCTTCGAAGGCCTGCGTGCGGGTGCATGCGCGGCCGGCCAGCAGGCTGCTGAAGCGCACGTTCTCCCACGCCGTCAGGTCATCCTTGAGCCCCTGGCCATGGCCGAGGTAGACCACACTCTGGTGGAAGGCGTCTCGCTGGTGGGCGATGGGCTGCCCTTGCCAGGCAATCTGCCCCGCCACAGGCTGGGACAGGCCGCACAGCACCCGCAGCAGGCTCGTCTTGCCGCTGCCATTGCACCCCTTGACGCGCAGGGCCTGGCCGGGCTGCAGATCGAAGCCGATGCCTGAGAAGAGTCGTCGCTGGCCCCGCTCGAAGGCCAGGCCTGTTGCCTGCAATGCCATGTTCTGTACGCCGGGGCAAACTTCATGGTCTTGCATGAAGGCCGCCGCCGCGCTTTCCCAATTCCGCTGTATGAGGCGGGACTGTAAAGAGCGGCGGCACGGGGGCCAAGCGATGAAAATGCAGATGGATATGCGAAGCCGGGTGGGGATGCGCCCCACCCGCTTTCCGCGCTTGTCAGCTTCGTCCTACAACCGTATCAGCGCCCGCTGGCATCACCAAGCCCGCCCCCGGCGCACCATGAAGTCAAAGAGAGAAGACGAATGCAAGCAAAGGTTTGGGCCATGTGCGTTATCGACTCCAACGCTGAGAGAAGCACCGGCCTTGGTGGGCATGTCCCGGAGCAGCCGCTTCCTCCGAATCAGCCCGGCGTTCCGCCGTTGGCAGACCCGGACCGGCCCTCCATGGCGCCGCTGAAGCCTCACGATCAAGGTGAGCCTTCCGCCGAACCCGTGGAGCCGGATCACCAGTAGCGCTGCAGAAAGTACATCGCCCCACCCAGCCCCCTGCCTGACGGCAGGGGGCTTCTTCGTTCTGGGACGCTAAAAAGCCTCCGGTATGGCTGCGGGTCGGCGCTATGCCTCGCGCACCCTGCCCCGCCCGCTCTTGACCTCGGCGCGCTGGGCCTTGCCCTCCAGCCTGCGCCGCTTGGATGCCAGGGTGGGCTTGGTCGCGCGGCGTGGCGTGGGAACGTGGAAGGCTTGCGCCACAAATTCCTCCAGACGCGCCAGCGCCGCGGCACGGTTTTCTTCCTGACTGCGAGAGGCTTGGGCCTTGATGACGAGGATGCCGTCCTTGGTCACGCGCGAGCCGGGCAAGCTCAACAAGCGCTCTTTCACCGCCTCGGGCAGGGACGAGGCGCGGATGTCGAAACGCAGGTGGACGGCGCTGGACACCTTGTTCACGTTCTGCCCGCCCGGGCCCTGGGCACGCATCGCCGTGAACACGACTTCTTCTGGATCGACGTAAGGCGGCATGCGGGCGATTGTGCCCGCATGTGGATGTGGCCCACCAGGCTTGCCGCTACAGGGGCGAATCTCCATGCGAGGCGGCATCGGGCTCTTGCGGCGGCTTGACCAGCGCCTGCTGATCGATCCAGGCGATGGCGCTGGCGAAACCCGCATCCTCGGCGTCTTGCATCAGTTGAAAATGCCGTCCCTCGGCGGCCGGCACCCGCACCTCTTCTTCGGTTTCCGAGCCACGCACGAAGGCGTGGACCACAAACCGGCGGGTGGACGCGTCCCAGGCCGTCACCACGCGGATGCGCATGCCGGCGTGGGCACCGATGGCCTCTTCCTGCTCAAGGCCCCGGGTGACTTGATGGTCCATGGCGATGCTCCTGGCTGCAGTCGCGTTCATCTTAATGAGACGATGGGGGGCCGTCCTTCAAAGGCCATGCCAGGCAAGCATCCAATCAGTCTTCGACGATGGGGAAGTGGTGGGGCGTGGCGTAACGCCCCTTCGGCCTGGCTTGCGCGAACTCCTGGAAGTACTGGTGCCAGTAGCGGGCCGCCACCCAGATGGCCTCGGGGCAGGAGGCCCGCGACTCCAGGCCCGGCGTGAGGTCGAACTCGGCGGCCGCGAAGGCGGTTTCCAGCATGCAGGCCGAAGGCAGGCCGAAGTTGTCGTGCAAGGGGTTGGGGGTGCGGGCCACGCCCCACACGAAAGCCAGCCAGCGCAGCACATGCTCCAGTGCATCGAGCGTCGGACGCGAGCGCTTGAACTGCGCGATCTTCTGCAGGATCCGATCCTGGGGCACCGGCAGGCCAATGAGGGCCACGTTCGGATACAGGCGGCTGGCATCGAAGTCCGCCAGCGGCCGGGTCACCACGCCGTTATCTTGGGTCGCAAAACGCAGGCTGTCCGGCTGCAGCAAGGGCACGTGGGTGGCTTGCGCGCCCGCCAGGTTGTCGCCCTTGAGCTCGACCAGCAGGCATTCGGACCAGTAGGAAGGCAGCATGTCGCCCCGCAGATGGGCCTGGGCGATGCGCAGCCGGTATGCCAGAGTGTCGGCCCCGCCCAGCAGCACCAGGTAGCTCCATTGATCCAGGCCCCCTGAGCCCATCTGCCGCACCGCGCGTTCGCCCCAGGCCAGGTTGCCTTCCCTGCCCTTGCGCTTGAGTTCCGTGAAATCGGGGTTGGCCTTGACGGCCTTGGAGCGAATCTGCTGAACCATGGTTTGCCTCAGATGTTGTTGAGCGTGTAGGGGCCGACGGTGTCCGGCTGGGTCAGGCGCTTGTCTTCATGGATGGCGTAGTAGGTCACAGTCATGCGCACGCTGGCGCCCCCGCTGAAGGACAGCACCGCGACGCGGTCGCCGCGCCAGCCTTTTTCTTTCGCCGGGCTGTACCGGCGTCCGGGCCCGACGTGCGCGGGCACCTCGCCCACATTCGGATGCCGTGGCCACGGGTCCTTGGCGCCGAAGAGCCCGCCGAACAAGGCCTTGAGCCCCTTGAACTCGTCCTTGAAGGGCGTCGAGATGAGCCGGGAGGGCGAGCAGATCACCTCGTACAGCAGCGTGCGCTGGCTGATCGCATCGACCGCCTTGGCCACGCGGCTCCAGTGCACATCGCCGGTCACGTAGACGATGGGAATGCCGGCGCTGGTCAGGCGGTCGATCTGGGCCAGCACCTCGCCAAACTCGCGGAAGTTGCCCATCTCCGCATCCACATCCCGCGCACGGCTTTCTTCCCGAGGCGGATCGATGAACAGCGCCTGCCCCGAAGACAGCAGACCGACTGCAGGCTCGCGCCGCGCATGGGCGGCCAACAGGTCATCGGCCCACTGCACCAGGGCCTCGCGCGCGTCGGGCGACATCAGGCGCTCGAAGCTCATGTCGCGGACGCTGCGCATGTCGATGAAGAGCATGCGCAAAGGCAGCACGTCGATGCGGACCGCGCCGCGCGGCACATCGCTGGGGGCGCCGCCGATCTGGTAGTCGTGAAAGAGGTTGCGGGCACTGCGCGCCCATCGTTCGCGCACCTGCCGCTGCCAGGTGTTGGGCAACTGCTTTTGCCGGAAGGGGTAGTTGTTCCAGTACTCGTGGTCATCCGGCAGGCACACCACCGGCGCCCTGCCCAGCACAGGCGCCAGGCCCGGCACGTCCAGCGCATCGGAAGCCCAGTTGCGCAGGTATTTGTCACCCACGGCCTGCGCCAGCGCCTGCTCGCCTTCTGGCAGGTCCTCGAACAGGGGCAGGTCCAGGTAGACCTGGTCGCCGGCCATCACCACCATGTCGGGCTGCTGACGCAGTTGGCGCACGGTGGTGCCCAGCAGGCCACCTCCGTCGTTGGGCTGGTAGTAGCAGGACGTCAGCATCAGATGGAATTCACCATCCAACAGACTGGGCAAGGTATCGGGCAGGCTGCGGGTCAGCAGGCTGCAACGGTGCTCGGCATCGGCGATGACGGCCACCTGGTGCTGTCTGCCGCCTCGTGGCACGCTCAGCTCGAACATGCCTTGGTGATGGCGATCACGCCCGTCCCGGATGGGGAACAGGCCCGTTTCACCTGGCGCCACGTTGTCCGGCTGCACCACGGCGCCGTCCACCTCGAAACGCAACATCGGTGGCGGCACGGGGTTGTCGAAGACCCCCACCCAGATCCGCAGCCGTCCCTGCGGGGCGGCATGCGCGTAAGCCTTGAGAAACATCAGTGCGCGGCCCTTCCTGCGAAGCCTTCATAGGCCTTCTTGAGTTTGGTGTGGTAGCCATTGACCTTGTAGCCCGCGCCGTTGTAGCCCTTGGCGAAGGACTCCCAGTCGCGGGCACGCAGGCGCTCAACGAGCGGTTTGCCATCGAGCTTCTTGCGCTCGATGAACGCGCCGAAGGCATCGAGGTGTTCGGCCTCGTTCTTGCGCATGCGCTCGACAAAGTCTTGAACGCTGCGGTAGCCCAGCCACTGGGCGTTGTTGCCCATGATCTGGAACAAACCCCAGGAGGCGGACTTCAGCGCGGCCTCTTCGTGGATGCGCTGGGCCCGGGCTAGGCGCTCATGCTCGGCCAGGCCGCCGCGGTAGCTCTTGCGGTCCCAGCGGGGGAAGAGGATGTCTTCGTTGCCGACCTGCAAGCGCCGGGGATCCAGGCCGACCTTGCCCAACTCGTCCCAGAACACGTGACCTTCGAAGAGGATCTTGGGCAGCTCGCCGACGAAACCGGTGCCCCCGGCTTCGACCGCGTAGACCGCCCTGACCACCGGCACCTCCAGTTGGCGCGCCGAGCCGAAGTCCACGATGTTCGCTTCCGATAGCCACTTGGCCGAAATCCGGTTCAGCAGATCGGGGTGCTTGGCAAACAGGACCGTCCAGGTCTTGGGGCCCGCCACGCCATCGACGATCAGGCCGTTGTCGCGCTGAAACGCATGCAGTGCTGCGGTGGTGCCAGCCCCGAAGTCGCCATCCGTCTCGATGGCGTAGCCGCTGGCTTTGAGGAAAGCCTGGAGGATGTAGACATCGCTTTTGGGCGAGATGCCTTTCTTGACAGTCTTCATGCGCACCTCCCGGCTGAAACCCATGGCCTCATTCTGGATGCACACTTGCGCACAAGCGCCCCCCGCTCCCTCGTCCTTGGGGGCCGCGCCCCTAACACTAGGGGACACTGTCGGCCATCCTGCAACGGCCCGCCCTGCCTCACCATGAATCCTGAAGATCTCCACAAGCTGACCACCATGCAGATGCCCTTCGGCAAGCACAAGGGCACCCTGCTGGCCGACCTGCCAGGCAACTATCTGGGCTGGTTTGCGCGGGAGGGTTGGCCCAAGGGCGAACTGGGGCGGCTGCTGGCCTTGATGTACGAGATCGACCACAACGATCTGCGCGCGCTGCTGCGGCCGCTGCGCTAGCCGGCAGTTCTCAGTGCAGCTTCACGCGGGTTTTCTTGCTGTGGCTGAGCCACTCGCCCAGCGAGGCCACCGTGGTCCGGATCCAGCCATGCAGGCCGGCCAGGTAACTGCGGTAGAGCACCCAGTAACTGAAGCGCGCCAGCGTGCCCTTGACCACGAAGCGGCGCCCGGTCAGCTGGCCGATCACCGTGCCGATCACCGTCTTGGGCCCCACGGCAATGAGGGCACCGTGGTCGCGGTAGCGGAATGCCGGCAGCCGGGTCTCGCCCCGGATGTGGGCCGGCAGGATCTTGGCCAGGAAGCGGGCCTGCTGGTGGGCGACCTGGGCCAGGGGTGGCAAGGGCTTGTCTTGGCCCGGCAGCGTGCAGGAGGCGCAATCGCCAAAGGCGAAGATCCTGGGATCCCGTGTGGTGCGCAGACTGGGATCCACGACCAGTTGGTTGAGCTTGTTGCTCTCCAGGCCGTCCAGCTCGCGCAGGATGTCCGGTGCCTTGACGCCCGCCGCCCACACCGTGAGGTTGGCGGGGATGAAGCCGCCGTCGGCCGTCTTGACGCCCTTTGCGGTGATCTCGCTCACGCGCGCGCCGGTCCTGACATTCACGCGCTGCGCCTGCAAGGCGCGCTTGGTTTCGGCGCGCACGTCCTGCGGCAGGTTCAGCAGGATGTCGGGCCCGGCCTCGATCAGCGCCACATTGGCCTCGCGGTTGAGGTGCGAGCGCGCATGCCGGCTGAAGGCCTTGAGCGCATTGCGCAACTCGGCGGCCAGCTCCACGCCCGTGGCGCCGCCGCCCACGATCGCCAGGTCCACGCCCTCGGGCTCGGTCATGTCCGCCCGCAGGCAGGCCGTGAAGAAGCGCTTGTGCAGGCGCTTGGCGTCCTCCGTGTTGTTCAACGCCAGGGCATGCTCCCCGACCCCCGGGGTGTTGAAGTCGTTCACCATGCCGCCGATGGCGATGACGAGGGTGTCATAGCGCAGGCCCCGGCGCGGTGCGATCTGGCCGGTCTCATCGTCGTGCAGGGCCTTGAGCCAGACCACCCGGGCGCTGCGGTCGACCGCTTCCATTTCCCCCAGCTCGAAGTCGAAGTCGTGCGAAGAGGCGTGCGAGAGGAAATCCAGCTCATTGTTGCCCATGTCCAGGGTGCCGGCGGCCACCTCGTGCAGCAGCGGTTTCCACAGATGGGTCAGCGAGGCGTCGACAAGGATCACCTCGGCCAAGCCAGGTCGCAAGCTGCGAGACAGGCGCGTGGCCAACTCCAGCCCGCCTGCCCCGCCGCCCACGATCACGAGGCGGTGCTGGCCGGGAATGGTGTCATTGATGGGGTCGAGGGCGATGGCGGGGCGCATGCGGCATGACTGGCAAGCGCCATACCTCGCGGCCCTCCGACGCGTCTGGCCTCCCCGTGGCAATTCATACCGGTGCATGCCGGTAAAGCTGACAAGAGGGCTGTCGAGCTGGGCCGGACTCAGCCCAGATGCGCCACGCAACGGTGGAGCGGCCGGCTCAGGCCTTGCCAGGCGGCTTGCCCTTGCCGGCTGGCGCCTTGTCACCGCTCGCTTCTTCAGACAGTGCCTTGGCGAGCACCTTCTCGCCCGCCTCGATGGCATCGTGCGGGTTGAGGATCACCACCTCGTTGGCGTTCAGCCCTGAGGTGATTTCGACCGATCGTCCCAGGTCGCGGCCAAGTTTGACGGGCCGCAGGTCGACCGTGCCCCCCTCACCCACCACGGCCACACGGGGGCCGTCTTGGCGGAACTGAAGGGTATTGGGCGGCACCAGCAAGGCACGGGCGGCGCCCTGCAGCGGCAGGCTCACTTCCACATAGGCGCCGGGGAGCAGTGCGCCATCCTGGTTGGCGATGGCCACTTCGACCTGGACCGCGCGCGTGGCGGTGTCGACCCCGCCCGAGATGCGGGCGATGCGCCCCTTCAGAGGCAGATTGGGTTGTTCGAGCAGCTTGATCCCGACATCCTTGCCCACGGCCACGTCGCTGGCGTAGACCTGGGGGACGGCCACCGTCAGGCGCAGGTCAGTGGTCTGGGCCAGGTAGAAAAGCTCTCGGTTGCTGGTGGCGCTGCCGGCCGCGATCAAGGCGCCGACGTCCACATTGCGCCGCACCACCACGCCGTCGAAGGGGGCCGTGATGATCCCGAAGTCATGCAGCTGCTGCAAGCGCGCCACATTGGCTTGGGCGGCCTCCAGATCGGCCTGAGCCTGCTGCAGGGCGGCGCGGCGCTCGTCCACCTCCTGCTGCGAAACGGCATTGCTGTCACGCAGGCCTTCCCAGCGGGCCAGTGTCGAGGTGGCCAGGGTCAGGCGGGCCTGGATCTGGGCCTGTGCCGCCCTGGCCTGCGCCAGATCCTGGTCGACCTCGGGGGTGTCGATGATGGCCAGCACCTCGCCGCGGCGCACCTTGTCGCCGATGTCCTTGCGCCATTCGCGCACATAGCCGTTGGTGCGGGCGTGGATGGCGGCTTCGTTGCGGCCGCGCAGGGTGGCGGGCAAGGCCACCTCGCGCAGGCTCTGACCTGGCTTGACCTCGGTGGTCAGCACCGTGCGCACGGCGGTGTCGGCGGTGCGCTGAACGACCTCTTCGGCGTGCGCCGCATTGACATAGGTGCGCACCCCAGCCGCCACCAGAAGAAGCGACAAGGCGGCCAGGCCGAGCGTGCGGGCACGGCGCAGCGCCGGGCTGCGCGCATGGTGGTCATAGACGTCGGCGGGAGTCAGGTTCGTGGTCATGGTGCGTTCCGCAGGGGCGGTAGGGCTGACGGATAGGCGGAAGGAAGGTCGGGGGAAAGGTCCTGCGGCCCGGCGGCAGGCGCGGCCGTGCGCGCGGCCTGCGCCAGCGCGCGCGCCTGGCGGTCGCTCAGGCGCTCGTGCACACCGGCGTAGACCAGCGGCACGAAGAGCAGGGTCGACAGCGTGGCGAAGGTGAGGCCGCCGATCACGGCGCGCCCGAGCGGGGCGTTCTGCTCGCCACCCTCACCCAGGCCCAGCGCCATGGGCAGCATGCCGAAGATCATGGCCAGCGCCGTCATCAGAACAGGGCGCAGGCGGGTGGAACCTGCCTCCAGCGCGGCGGCGATGGCCGGCACGCCATCCTGCAGACGCTGGCGCGCGAAGGACACCATCAGGATGCTGTTGGCCGTGGCCACGCCCACCGTCATGATGGCGCCCGTCAAGGCCGGCACGGACAAGGTGGTGCCGGTCAGGTACAACATCCAGGCAATGCCGGCCAGGGCGGCGGGCAAGGCCGTGATGATGATGGCCGCATCGATCCAGGACTGGAAGTTGACGACGATCAGGAGGTAGACCAGCACGATGGCGATGGCCAGCCCCCAGCCGAGCGAGGTGAAGGCATCGTGCAGCGTGTTGATCTGGCCCCGCACGGTGATCTCCGAGCCACGCGGGAGCTTGTCGCGCGCGGCATCGATGAGCTTCTCGATGTCGGCATAGGTGCCGGCCATGTCGCGGCCGTCGACGCCCACATACAAGTCGATCACATTGGCTATGTTGTAGTGCGAGATGTTGCCTTGCTGGCTGGTGCTCTTGACATCCACCACGCTGCCCAGCAGCTGAGGCACCTTGCCCCCCTGCCCTGCCGCCCCTGGCGCGCTGATCGGGATGCCGAGCATGGCGCCCAGGCTGTCGATCCGGTGCGGCGGCGTCTGCACCGCCACGTTGTAGACGCTGCCATTGGCCGGGTTCAACCAGTAGGTCGGCGAGGTCTGGAAGCTCGAACTCAGCGAGACCATCACGTTCTGCGCCACATCGCGGGCCACCAGGCCGGACTGCGCCAGGCTGCTGCGGTTCATCTCCAGCGCGATGGAACGCCGGTCAAAGCGCTGGTACATCAGCGTATCCACGGCACCCGGCACCTGTCGAATCTGATTAAGCAGTTCACTGGCGATGAGCAGGTTCTCGGCCGTCTTGTTGCCCTGGATCTGGATGTCGATGGGCGCGCTCACGCCGAAGTTCAGCGTCTGGCTGATCATGTCGGCGGGCTGGAAATAGAACTCGTTGCCGGGGAACGCGCGCGGCAGGCTGGCGCGCAGCTTGCGCATGTGATCGGCCGTGGGCGTGTGACCCTTCTTGAGCGTCACCATGATCTCGGCGTCACTGCTGTCGAAGGTGCCGTTGTTGTTGTAGACCGTGTTGTAGGGCGTGTAGGGGCCGCCGACGATGTCGACCACGCTGGCGATCTGCTCGCTGCCCACCACCTGGCGGATGTGGTTCTCCACCTTGTCGATGAACGCAGGCATCTCTTCGAGCCGTGTGCCCAAAGGGGCGCGCACGTGCAGGCGCATCTGACCCGCATCGACGGTCGGGAAGAAGTCCTTGCCGAGCAGCCAGTACAAGCCCGCCGACAACACGCAGAACATCAGGAAGGTCCCGCCGGCCAGGGCCTTGCGGCGCAGCAGCGTGGCCAGCACCGCGGTGTAGCCCAGGCGCATGCGCTCGAACCAGGCATCGAAGGACAGGTGAATGCGTTGGAGCTTGCCCGGCTGCCGGTCTGGCTGCAGGGCTTCAAGCCTGGCCTGGTGGCGCATCATGTACATCACCAGCGTGGGCACCAGGGTGCGCGAGATCACGTACGAGGCCATGATCGCGAACACGACGGCCTGGGCCAGCGGGCGGAACAGGTGCCCGGCGACGCCGTCCAGGAAGAACATGGGCACAAAGGCAATGCAGATGCACAGCGTGGCCACAAAGGCCGGCGTGGCGATCTCGCGCGCGCCATCCAGAATGGCCTGGATCGGCGGCTTGCCCATGTGGATGTGGCGCTCGACGTTTTCGATCTCGACCGTGGCGTCGTCCACCAGGATGCCCACGGCCAGCGCCAGGCCGCCAAGGGTCATGATGTTGATGCTCTGGCCCAGCAGGTGCAGCACGATGAGCGAGCACAGGATCGACAGGGGGATGGAGACCGCGATGATGAGCGTGCTGCGCCAGTTGCCCAGAAAGAGCAGCAGCAAGGCGGCCGTGAGCGCCGCCGCGATGATGGCCTCGTGCACCACCGACTTGATGGCGGCACCCACGAAGACGGACTGATCGGCCAGTTGCGTGACGGTGATGTCCTCGGGCAGCGCCAGCACGGCCTTGGGCAGCTCCTTGCGGATGCTGTCGATGATGTCCATGGTGGAGGCGCCGCCGTTCTTGAGCACGGTCATCAAGAGGCCACGCTCGCCATCGCGGCGCACGACGTTGGTCTGAGGCTGGTAGCCGTCGCGGACCTGCGCCACGTCGCGCACATAGACGGTCGCGCCGTTGACCGAGGTGATGGGGATGTCGCCCAGCTCGGCCATCTTGCCGGGCGAGCCGTTCAGGCCGATGCTGACCTCCTGCCCGCCGATCTTGGCGGTGCCGGACGGCAGCATCAGGTTCTGCACATTGAGGGCATTGACGACGTCGATGGCCGACAGGCCGCGTGCCGCCAGCGCCGGCCCATCCAGATCAATGGACACCTGGCGGAAGCGGCCGCCATAGGGCGCGGTAACCGCCACGCCCGGCACGGTGATCAGCTTGGTGCGCAGGACGTTGAAGGCCTGCTCATTGAGTTCCTGCTCGCTGCGGATGGAGCTAGAGACGCCCAACTGCAGAACCGGCAGGTCGGTGGCGCTGTACTTGATGATGGTGGGCGGCGTGGCGCCCGGCGGCAGGGATCGCAGCGAAGCCTGCGTCGAGGCGACGATCTGCGCGATGGCCGTGGCCTGATTGACCTGCGGCTGGAAGAACACCTTGATGATGCCCATGCCCGCCAGCGTCTGCGACTCGGTGTGTTCCATGTCGCTGACCGAGTTGGCGAAGTTGCGCTCGATGGGCGTGATGATCCGGTCGTTCATCTCCTTGGCGCTCAGGCCGTTGTAGCTGACCATGATGGCCACGACCGGGATGTCGATTTCGGGGAAGACGTCGACAGGCGTCTTGCGCAGCATGAAGGGCGTGGCCAGCAGGATCAGCAAGGCCGCGACGATGAAGGTATAGGGGCGTCGCAGCGCGACTTGGACGATCCACATGAGAGGGCCCGTGAAGGCGGGCCTTGCATGCGCTGCAAGGCCCGCCGATTAAGCTGCCGCTTGGCGCTGCGACATCAGTTCGCTGCGAAGCAGTAGAAGTAGCCGGCACCACCGGTGCTCACCAGCTTTTCCTGGCTGCAGCCACGACTGGCGTGCGCGGAGTTCCACGACAGGGCGGTGTGCACGCCACCGGTGCGGTCGAAGTGGCCGACCTGGACGGCGCCATCCTCGGCACTGCTCGTGTAGTTCTTGCAGGTGCGGTCGGAGGTGTCGTTCACGAAGGCGCGGCCATCGGGCTGCGAGCCGGTGAGGATGTCGTGCTCATTGGGCGTATCGCCAGCGCGCTTGACGGGCGTGCCCTTCTCGGTCAGGGCCGTGCTCCAGTTCACCGCATTGCCGATGCGGGACTCTTCCAGGTTGTCGCCGTGCAGGTGCGCCACATCGCGGGCGATCAGGGCGCCCTTGACGTTGAACCAGGGACCGGTGCCGATGCGGTCGCGCGCATGCACCGGCGGCTTGCCATCCCACGATTGCGTGCTCAGGTAGGCGCGCCAGGTCTTGCCACCGGCACCCACGCCGGCCGCCAGCTTCTGACAGTGCGCGTCGGCGCCAGCCAGGCCGCCCAGGTCCGCTCCCTTGCCTGAGCCCACGCTCGTGACAAAGAAACTGAATGCGCCGGTTTGGCGGTTGGCGGGTGCGGCGTTCTGCGCCTGGGCCACCGTCACGAACGACATCAGGCCGAGCGCGCATGCGGCGGCCACAGTTCGGGTCACTTGCTTCATCTCAATCAGTCCTTCTTGCGGTAATCGTCGTGGCAGGCCTTGCAGGTGCCCTGCAGCTTGCCCAGTTGGGTCTTGACGGCGGCGACATCGCCGGCCTGGGCCAGGCGTGCCAGCTCATTGGCTTCCTTGTTGAAGGCGCCGGCCACTTCGCCTGCCTTCTTGTCGGTGAACAGCTCGGGCTTGACCACGGTGTCGCGCCAGCCCTTGCCGGTTTCGGTGCCGGGGGCGTAGAGCGAGCCCAGGCCCGAGTTCGCCAGCGCGGCGATGGTGTTGGCCGCCCGGATCACCTCTTCCTTGTTGTAGGTGCCATCGACGTTGGCCTTGACGCGACCGGTGTTCCATGCGAGCACCTGGTAGGCGGACTGCCGCCACTTGATCAACTGCTCGGGCTTGGGTGCCTGCTGCGCGGTGGCCCCCGTGGCGGCAGCCAGGGTCACGGCTGCGAGCAAGATCGCTGTGCCGCGTTGGATGGGCTTGTTCATCTGTTGTTTTCCTTCGCTTTCACTTCTGGTTGGAAAGCCCGGCATAAGGCCAGGCGGGAAGCCGGCGCCCTGCTGGACAAAGCCGCCGGCATGGGGTGAACCGGGGGCCCTCAGCCCCGCAGGTGCTGGTTGAAGAAATCGACCGTGCGCTGCCAGGCCAGCTTCGCCGCCGCCGCGTCGTAGCGCGGGGTGGTGTCGTTGTTGAAGCCGTGCTGGGTGCCGGGGTAGATGTAGGCCTGGTAGCGCACCTTGTGGCGCTTGAGAGCGGCCTCGTACTTGGGCCATCCGGCGTTGATGCGTTCGTCGTTCTCGGCGTACTGCAGCAGCAGGGGCGCCTTGATGCGCGCCACATCCTCTTCCGGAGCCTGGGCGCCATAGAAAGGCACGGCCGCAGCCAGATCGGGCACTTGGGTGGCGAGGTAATTGGCAATGCCGCCGCCGTAGCAGAAGCCCGTCACGCCGACCTTGCCGTTGCCTTGGGGCAGCGCCTTGAGGTAGCTTGCCGCGGCCAGGAAATCCGCGCGGGTCTTGGTCTGGTCCAGCTTGGGGAACAGCTCACGGGCCTTGTCCTCGTCCCCCGGATAGCCACCCAGGGGGAAGAGCGCATCCGGCGCGAAGGCGATGAAGCGATCCAGCGCCAGGCGGCGGGTGATGTCCTCGATGTGGGGGTTCAGGCCCCGGTTCTCGTGCACCACCAGCACCGTGGGCAGCTTGCCGCTGGCCACATTGGGGTCGGCGGGCTGCACGAGGTAGCCGCGCACCTTGCCATACCCCTGCGGAGAGTCGATCTCCCCATACTGGGCCTTGATGCGTGGGTCGTTCGCCGGCACCTGTTGCGCATGGGCGAAGTTCGGGCTCAACTGGGACAGCACCAGCTCGGCGCCCGCCACGCCCGCCGTGTACTTGGCGGCCGAGTTCAGGAAGCCGCGCCGGCCGATGATGCCGTGCACGTATTGGTCGAAGAGCCGAAGCACCTCGGGCTGAAAGTCATTTGCGGTCAGGCGGGTCATGAATCCATCTCCTTGAAGTCACAGGCCCGCAGATGTTCGCGCAGTGCCTTGCGCACGCAAAGAACCCACCACCTCCAGTGACTTCTCCACATTGGCCACGGGGGCAAGACCAGAGATGGCCGCGGCGACCTTGCCGTCCTGGCCGACGATGAAGGTGGTGCGTTCGACCAGGTCGTGGTCGATCTCTTCGCCGCGCGTGTCCTTGCGGCCGGCCGTCTTCTCGCGCACGCTCAAGTCGAAGGCCTTGGACACCTGGCCCTTGCTGTCTGATGCCACGGCGACCTTGCCGGCGCAGTACTCGGGATCCGCCGAGAAGGTGTTCAGACGCTGGATGCTGTCCTGCGACACGCCGATAACGCTGGCGCCGGCCTCGGCGAACTTCTCCGCGTTCACGGCGAAGGTGCGGGCCTGGACGTTGCAGCCGCCCGTGTAGGCGGACGGATAGAAGTAAACGACCACGGGCCCCTTCTTGAGGGCGTCCTTGAGCGAGTACTGGAAGGCCTTGCCGGCCAGCGAAGCCTGCAGCGTGAAATCGGGCGCGGCATCGCCCTCCTTCAAGGCCGCATGGGCCTGGCCCAGTGCCAGGCTCAGGATGCCGGCCGCTGCGGCGGCGATCAGGGTCTGCTTGCTTGTTGTCATCTTGTCTGCTCCATTGGTCTGTTCACATGCCCGAGAGGTAAGTCGCCAGGGCTTCGATTTCCTTGTCGCTCAATGCGCGCGTCACCTGGTTCATCAGCGGATCAGGCCCGTTGCGGCGGTCGCCCGCACGCCAGTCACGCAATTGCTTGTCCAGGTAGCGCCACTCCTGGCCCCGGATCACCGGGACCAAGGCCTGGCCCGGCAGGCCCTCGCCGTGCGCGCCATGGCATGAGGCGCAGGACACGATGCCGCGCGCGGGGTCGCCCTGCTCGTACAGCGCCTTGCCCAGGCCCAGCGCTTCACCCTTGGCGCTGCCATCCGGCTGCATCGGTGACTGGCTGGCGAAATACGCCGCGATGTCCCGGACATCCTC
The DNA here is from genome assembly GCA_964413815.1 of uncultured Aquabacterium sp. Taxonomy (GTDB): domain Bacteria; phylum Pseudomonadota; class Gammaproteobacteria; order Burkholderiales; family Burkholderiaceae_C; genus Aquabacterium. The sequence goes on from CAYPUS010000006.1 coordinate 21,445, forward strand.
GTCCGACACGCTGCGGGCCATGATCGCCATCTGATCGTGCTTGCGCGCACCACTTCTGAAGTCCCTTATCTGCTTGAGCACATAGTCCGGATGCTGGCCGGCCAGCTTCGCGAACTTCCCCTCGGTCCCGTTCGGATGCCCTGCCCCGTGCCCGTCTGCGCCATGGCACTCGATGCAGCGCTCCGAATCGGCCTTCTCCTTGCCCCATTCGGCATTGCCCAAAGGCTCCGCCTTGCTCGGCACCGCTGTTGTCTTGCCCTTGGCAGGCCCCGCTGCGGATACCCACAGCGGCGCCACCAGGCAGGCGACAGCGAGCGTCGCCCAGATCGTTTGTCTCACTTCCCGCCCTTCAGCTTCAGGACTTCTTGTAGAAGGTGTGGCAGGTACGGCAGGCGCGCGACAACGTGGTCGCCGACTCCTGCGCCTTGGCAAAGTCCTTTTCGCCCACCGACTTCACGATGGCGTCGGCCAGCTCGACGCTCTGGTGGGACAGATCGATCGCGTCCGGGGCATCCCCCTTGGCCACGAAATAGGCCTCCACCTGCGTGAACATGTCGTGAAGCTCCTTGGCATCGGAGGTGCTGCGCTCGACATCCTGCATGGCGATGTTCGAGGCCAGACTCTTGTTGGTGTCCTCGATGGTCTGCATCAGGTCCATGTCCAGTTCGATGTCGGCGGCGCGCACCGCGCCACCGAGCACTGTCAGACCGATGGCCAGCCCACCGACTACTGCGATGAACCGGCGTGCAGTCAAGCGAGGATCTCCTTGATGACCTTGCCGTACACCACCGTCGGGCGTTCGGAACGGCCGTTGTTGATGAAGGTGGTCTTGAGGTGGTCCAGGCCCAGCAGGTGCAGCACCGTGGCATGCAGGTCATAGGTGTCGACCGACTTGTCCTTGTCGGCCACCTGCAGACCGATGTCATCGGTCTCGCCATAGGTGAAGCCGGGCTTGAGGCCACCGCCGGCCAGCCACTGGGTGTAGCCCCAGGGGTTGTGGTCGCGGCCGGTGCCGGATTCGCCCCAGGAGGTGCGCGAGAACTCGGAGGTCCAGACCACCAAGGTGGTCTCCAGCAGGCCGCTGGCCTTCAGGTCGGCCAGCAAACCGGCGATGGGCTTGTCGACCATGCGGGCCATGATGCCGTGGTTCTCGTCCAGCTCGCTGTGGGCATCCCAGCTCTGGCGGTCGGACTCGACGCCTTCGGGGAAGCCGGACACCACATGCACGAAGCGCACGCCACGCTCGACCAGGCGGCGGGCACGCAGCAGCACCTCGCCATAGCTCTGGCTGACCTTGTCGTTCAGGCCGTACATCTCCTTGGTGGCGGCGCTTTCCTTGGTGATGTCAACCGCGGCGGGCGCGGCGGCTTGCATGCGGTCGGCCAACTCATACGATTGCAGGCGGGCCTTCAGTTCAGTGTCGTGCGGGTACTTCTCGGCGCCGATCAGGTTCAGGCGCTTGAGCAGGTCCAGCGAGGTGCGCTGCTGGGTGGCGCTGCGCACATCGGGGCGGCTCAGGTACAGGATGGGAGAGTCGCCAGGGCGGAACGCGGTGCCCTGGTAGACCGCGGGCAGGAAGCCCGAGGCCCAGTTCACCGAGCCGGCCTGGGGCTCACGGTCGCCGTTGTAGAGCACCACGTAGGGCGGCAGGTCGGGGTTGGCCGAACCCAGCGCGTAGGTGATCCAGGCGCCCAGGGAGGGGCGACCGGGGTTCAGATCACCGGTGTTGAGCTTGAGGATCGAGATGTCGTGGGTGGCGCCCACGGTGGTGCTCGACTTGATGAAGGTCAGCTTGTCGGCGTGCTGGGCCAGGTTGGGCAGCAGGTTGGAGAACCAGGCGCCGCTTTCGCCGTACTGCTTCCAGGTGCGGTGTTTGGAGACGTAGAGCTTGCCCACACCGCCCTGGGTGCTGGTCTTGATGCCCTTGAGGAAGGACTCGGGCACCGGCTCGCCGGCGAGCTTTTCCAGCGTGGGCTTGTGGTCGTACAGGTCCAGTGTGGAAGGCGCGCCGTTCTGATGCAGCCAGATCACCGACTTGATCTTGGCCGGGAAGTGCGGCGACTTGGGCGCCAGCGGATCGGCCAGTTCAGCGGCCGTGGCTGCGTTCAGGGTGCCGATGCCCGGCACGAAGCCACCCAGCGCGGCCCCACCCAGACCGAGACCGGTGTTGCGGAGGAAGGCACGGCGTTGATCGTTGCTCATGTTGGATCCTTTGTCTTTCTTTCTTGAGGAATGAAGTTCTTTAGCGGGGATCAGAGATCAGAAGCGGTAGGCGAAGTCATTGGAGTTCGCCACGGCGTGCACCAGGTCGACGAAGGCAGCCGAGCGCACGGGATCGAACTGCTTGGTGTTCTTGATGCCCGCCGGTACGGCCACTTCGAACTTGCCGGTGGCCGCCTTTTGACGGATGGCGATCTGCTGGTCAGCCAGGAAGGACTTCAGCGCTGTGCGCTCGGTCTTGTTGGGCTGGCGAGCGAACAGGATCTCGTAGACGCGGTTGAGCTGGGCGTCTTCACTCGGGCCTGCCTCGTTGATCACGCGGCCGGCCAGGGCCTGGCTCCACTCGAAGACGATCTCGCTGTTGAACAAGGTCAGCGCCTGCAGCGGCGTGGTCGTCACGTCACGCTTGTGGTGCGGGTTGTTCGGGTTGGCCGGGTCGAAGTTCTGGGTGATCGGATATGGGAAACTGCGGCGCGTGAAGACGTAGATGCTGCGGCGGTGCCAGTCTTCCTTGTCGTCCGAGACCTGCCAGGCGCGGTTGCCGGCGAAGTCCTGCGACTTGCCCACGTCACCCTTCTTCAGGATGGGCGGGAACACGGAGGGGCCGCCCACCTTGTCGACCAGCAGGCCCGACGCGTACAGCAGCGAGTCGCGGATCACTTCGGCTTCCATGCGCTTGCGCGGATAGCTGGCCAGCAGCTTGTTCTCCGGGTCGACTTTGAGCACATCGGGGCGCTCGTTCGAGGCCTGCCGATAGGTGGCCGACAACAGGATCTCGCGGTGCAGGTCCTTGACCTTCCAGCCACTGCGGATGAAGCGGTCGGCCAGGTAATCCAGCAGCTCGGGGTGCGTCGGCTTCTGGCCGGCGCGACCGAAGTCGGCGACGGTGGCGACGATGCCCTTGTCAAAGTACTGGGCCCAGACCCGGTTGACGTACACACGCGCCGTCAGCGGGTTGCTGTCACTGCTCAGCCACTTGGCCAGGGCCGTTCGGCGACCCGAGGACGTGTCGGTGGGCGCGATCTCCAGCTTGTAGTCCTTGCCGCCCCACAGCGCCGGGATGCCAGGCTCCACCGCTTCCAGCGGACGCTCATGGATGCCACCGAAGCGCACGTGCGTCGGGGGGATGTCCTTGTTCGTCAGCTCGAAGGCTGTCGTCAGGTTGGTCGAGCCCTTGGTGGGACGCAGGTGGTCATACTGCTTGAGCTGCTCGGTCAATGCCTTGTACTCGGCCCACTTGGCCACATTGGCCTCGTCGTAGTCGGGACGGTCCTTCTCCTCGGCGGTGTTGCGCAGGTAGCTGATGATCTCGTTGTCGGAGGCCACGGCCTGCTTGCGCCAGTTCACCCACTTGTCCAGCGCGTTCCATTCGGACTCGGGCTTGAAGATGGAGGCGCGGCTGTCATCCAGGTAGCGCTCGTTGTAGTACTGGCGGCCCTTCTCGCGCACGGTGTCGAGGATGGCCTTCTGCTTGGCGCGGATCTCCTTGGTGGCTTCCTGGTAGATGGCCTGCTGCTTGAGGAAGGCCTTGTCCCAATCGCTCTCTGTGCCCTTGGCCAGCGGCAGCTTCTCGTTGAAGGCCGTGTTGGCGAAGAAGGCCTGCAGCTGGAAGTACTCCTTCTGGCTGACGCGATCGGCCTTGTGGTTGTGGCAGCGCGCGCAACCGATGGTGGCTGACAGGAAGGTCTCACCGACCAGGTCGGTCATGTCGGTCTCGATCTGGTATTTGCGCTGGAGCAGGTCACGGGAGTTGGCGTTGTCCGGGTAACCGGCCAGGAAGCCGGTGGCGACGCGTGCCTCCTGGCTCTCGGGCCACAACTCGTCGCCGGCGACCTGCTCCTGGATGAAGCGGCTGAAGGGCTTGTCGCTGTTGAAGGCGTTGATCACGTAGTCGCGATAGCGCCAGTTGTTCGGGCGGGTGTTGTCGTTCTGGAAGCCCGAGCTGTCTGCATAGCGGGCCAGATCCAGCCAGCGACGGGCCTGGCGCTCGCCGAAGTGGTGGGAGGCCAGCAGGCGGTCGACCAACTTCTCGTAGGCGTTGGGCGACTTGTCGTTGACGAAGGCGCGGATCTCTTCGGGGGTGGGCAGCAGCCCCCACGCGTCCAGGGTGGCGCGGCGGATGAAGGTGGCGCGGTCGGCATCGGGCGAGGGCTTGATGCCCTTGGCTTCGATCTGGGTCAGCACGAAGGCATCAATTTGCGAGCGCACCCAGTTCTTGTGTTGGACGGCGGGCGCCTCGGAAACCTTGACGGGCTGGTAGGGAGACCAGGCCTTGGCCGGGGCGGCCTTGGCGGCGGCCACGGGCTTGGCAGCCGGTGCCTGAGCGGGCTTGTCTGCCGCGGATGCGGAGATTGCGATCGCGCCCAACAGGGCGGATAGATATAGCGCCTTATTCATGTGCCATCACCTCGTTTGCGTAGCGTGTTTTAATCATTTGGAAACTCCGTAGTCGAATATCTCGCGCCAGTTTCTTGCTACACCTTCTTCACCACTGACCCAGTGCAGACCGCAGCAAGCTCGGGGGACAAATTAGCAAAACGCGGGCCAGGCACCCTCAAAAGACACAACCCGCAACAATCGCTGTAAGTCATTGTTTTTACATGATATTCACAGTTCATATTTCTCAAGCCAGGAACCGAATAAAGCGTTTCCGAGCGCCGCGCCAGCCAACGTGTTCGCAAATCAACATGGGCGTGTTTGAAAATCAACACGCGGCCTCTGAAAATCTCAATTAATCGCTCAAAAACAAACAAAACAACTGGCACAAGTCCTGCATTGGAAATTACCCAATAAATATTCGCAGCAACCCAATAGGCAACAGGAGCAAATAAGGTGTATTTGAATCAGAAGACCGCGCTGGCCAGCGCCGTGCTGTTGGCGCTCGCCAGCACGCCGGTCATGGCGCAGTCCAACAATGAGATCCAAACGCTGAAGAACACGGTCGAGGAACTGCGCAAGCAGCTGGAGGAGCTGAAGGCCCAATTCGTCAAGCCCGGCGAAGGCTCGCCGGTGCCCACCGAAGGCGAAAGCCAGGAATCGCTCGATGCGCGCACGCCCGCATCCAAGGCCGACATCCAGGGCCTGCGCACCGACCTGGAGAACTACAAGTACGACGAGTCGCGCAAGCAGGAGCGCACCATCCCGACGGTGACCCGCAACACGAAGATCGGCGGCTCCATCACAGCCCGCTATGACTTCAACAACCCCGGGATCAAGAACTCGGGCGCCAACACGCAAGGCAGCGGCGTCGGGCCGACCGACTACCGCCAAAGCGGCTTCAACGCCGTCGCCTTCGGCCTGAACTTCCAGGGCAACCTCTTTCGCGACTACGCCGAGGGCCGCAACCTGACTTACCGCCTGGCCCTGACCAGCCAGCACACGCCCAACAGCTCGCAATCGGGCGTCAACCTGACGGACGCCTACCTGCGCTACAGCTTCCAGCCCGCCAGCGGCAACCCGGAAGACCCGCTGGGCACGATCACGCTGGGCCAGCAGACCGTCGCCTTCGGCCAGGACGCGCAGGCGATCGATCCTGAAGTCAAGGCCGTGATCGGCAACGCCGGCTTCGTCTCGGGCCTGGGCCTGGGCACCCGCCAGACCGGCCTGGTGGTGGCCGGTGACTACGACCCCTATGTCGACTTCACCAACAACTACCGCGCCCCGCTGCTGGCCTACTCGCTCGGCATCTTCAATGGCAATGGCCCCAACAAGGCCGACAACAACGACTACCGCGACATCGCCGCGCGCCTGGTCTACACCCTGCCGGTGGACTACAGCAGCTGGTTCCGCCAGTTCCAGATCGGCGCGTCCTATTACCGAGGCTACATCTCGCTGGGCCCGGACAGCAGCACCGCCCAGACCGTCCAGACCGAAAAGGGCCGCTTCGACCGCTACGGCTTCGACATCAACTGGACCCACCTGCCCTACTCCATCTCTTATGAATGGGCCTACGGCAAGCAGGAGTTGTACAAGCAGAGCGCCCTGGTCACCTCCGGCGTCAACGCCGATGGCTTGCGCCGCGGTGTGGGCCAGTACATCAACTTCGGCTACACCTGGGGCGAGCAGTTCCTCAACAGCTCCAAGCAGCAGGGCAAGTTCGACGACTACTGGCCGCAGTCCTACCAGGCCTTCATCCGCTTCGACACCTGGGATCCCAACCGCAGCCACCTCAGCGTCGACGACAAGAAGATCGCCACCACGCTGGGCTTGAACGTGTTCTTCGCGGAGACCACCAAGTTCCAGGCGAACTACGTGCGCACGCGCAACCAGCTCAATGGTGCGCCCTCCACCGCCGTGAGGCCCGAGACCGAAAACCTCTGGCAGATCCAGTTCAACGCCACCTTCTGACCCCTTCACCCGATCTTTCTGGAGAGTGAGAACAATGAAACGCCGTTCCTTTAATTCCGCACTGCTGGCCGGCCTGGGTGCGCCGGCGCTGATCGGCCTGAGCGGCCAGGCCTTTGGCCAGGCACGCAAGCCCACCACCATCCGCATCGGCTTCCCCGGTGCCGGCACCGGCGGCCGTCCGCTGCCATCGTCCGGCTACACCGCCAATGCGGTGTTCCGTGGCGAGATCGAGCAGGAGTTCGCCGCCGATGGCATCAAGATCGAATGGAAGTACTTCGTGGGCGCAGGCCCCGCACTCAACGAGTCCTATGCCAACGGCCTGCTGGACATCTGCTTCGGCCACGGCGATCTGCCCCTGATCGTCGGCCGCTCGACCGGCCTCAAGCACAAAGTCGTGCTGTCGTCCGGCCGCGGCAGCGACGTCTACTTCGTCGCCCCGTCGCGCTCGCAAGCCAAGTCCATCGCCGAGCTCAAGGGCAAGACCCTGTCGGTGCAGAAGGGCACGGCCGGCCAGCTGACGCTGTACCGCGTGCTGAGCAAGAACGGCTTCAACGAGCCCGAAAAAGAGTTCCGCATCATCAGCCAGATCCGCGATGACCGCATCGCTTCGCTGGCCACCGGCGACATCGCCGGCGCTGTGGAAACGCCCTTCGGGCTGGAGGCGCGTGGCGTGGCCAAGCGCATCTATGAAGTCTTCGATGACCCCGACATCAGCGCGCCGGGCTCCGTCTGGGTGGGCGAGGCCTTCGAGCAGCAGTACCCCGACATCGTCCAGCGCCTGGTGACCCGCCTGGTGAAGGTGGCGCACTGGAGCACCCAGGAAGCCAACCGCGAGACCCAATACCAGATGTGGACCCGCTCGGGCACCAACACCTACATCGACAACAAGCAGGTGTGGGGCCGCGTCAAGGACCTGCGCACCCGCATCAACCCCTTGCTGGACGACTACTACGTGGCCGCCATCAAGAAGTCGATCGACGAGGCCAAGCGCTATCGCCTGATCCGCCGCGATGTCAGCCAGGAAGGCTGGGTCGAGCGCAAGTACCTCGACCACGCCCTGGCCGAACTGAAGCTGGAGAACTACTGGCCCACGCAGGACGCGACGGGCAAGTTCACACGTAGCTGAGCCCAGCGCTCCATGGGCCGCCGGCACACGCTGGCGGCCCGTTCGACCCTACTGCGGAGTCCGCGCCATGAGTGCCTCGACCGACGACATCAACGTATTTCCCCCCGCCATCGCACAGCCCAGTGCACCCGCCAGCGCGCCGACCCTGCAACAACATCTGGGCACCGCCGCCCGTCACGGGCTCAAAGCCACCGGCACCATCCTGCTGGGCCTGATCCTGCCTGCGCTGATCTTCGGCCTGTGGTGGCTGACCGCCGAGCGCAAATGGGTGGCCGAGCAGATCCTGCCCTCGCCCGCCTTCGTCTGGGAATCCCTGCTGTTCACGCTGGAAGGCGGCGAGTTGGTCGACCATGTGAAGTTCTCGGCCGCGCGCGTGGGCTGGAGCCTGCTGATCGGCGGCTCGATCGGCCTGGTGCTGGGCTTCGGCATGGGGCTGTCGCGCACCTTCAAGGCCTATGTCCACCCGACCTTCAATGCGCTGTCGCAACTGCCCGTGCTGGGCTGGATCCCGCTCCTGATCATCTTCGTGGGCATTGAAGAACCCCTTAAGGTCACCGCCGTCTCCATCGCCGTGGTGGTGCCGGTGGCGCTGAGCACGCTCACGGGCATCGCCAACATCCCGCGCGCCTTGCTGGAAGTGGGCCGTGTCTACAAGTTCACGCCTCTGCAGGTGATCGGCCGCATCGTGCTGCCTGCGGCCACGCCCGCCCTGTTCACGGGTCTGCGTCAGGGCGTCATGCAAGCCTGGTTGTCCGTCATCTTCGTCGAGCTGCTGTCCTCGAGCGAAGGGCTGGGCTTCCTGATGGCCTACAGCCGCCAGCTCAGCCAGATCGACATGGTGATCGTGGCCATGCTGGCCATCGGCGTGGTCGGCATCGCCATCGAGCTGGCACTGCGCCTGATCGAGTCCCGCCTGCAGGGCTGGCGCCGCTCGGCCTTCTGAACAAAGGATGTACACATGTCCACAAGCCAAACAAGCACCGCCACCCCCGACAACAAGGCGGACAAGAAGCAAAAGACGCCCTCCGACTGGCGCGGGCTCGTTCTGCCGGCCGCCTTCATCCTGATCTGGTACCTGGCCACGCGCCTGAACCTGGTCGACACCAAGCTGATCGTGCCGCCCGGCGGCGTCGTGAGCACCGGCCTGCAAGAGCTGGGCAAGCCCGAGTTCTACGTCGGCGTAGGGCTGAGCCTGTGGCGGGATCTGTCCGGCTTCACGCTGGGGGCCCAGGCCGGGGTGGCCGTGGGTGTGCTGCTGGGCGTGTCCAGGCTGGCTGACAAGCTCATCGGCCCGACCTTCCACACCGCACGCCAGATCTCGCTGTTCGCGTGGCTGCCGCTGCTGTCGGCCCTGGTGGGCACGGGCGATCTGTCCAAGGTGATCTTCATCGCCTTCTCGGCCTTCTATCCGGTCGTGCTGGCCACGCTGGAAGGGGTCAAGGGCGTGACCCAGGGCCATGCCGAGGTCGCCAGGGTCTATGGCTTCACGCGCAGCCAGGTGCTGTTCAAGCTGATCCTGCCTGCGGCCTCGCCCCAGATCCTGTCCGGCCTGCGCCTGGGCCTGATCTATGCCTGGCTGGCCACCATCGGCGCCGAGTACCTGCTGGTCAACGACGGCCATGGCATCGGCAACATCGTCTTCAAGGGCCGCATGGCCTTCAACGTGGAACTGATCGTCTTCGGCCTGGTCGCCATCGGTCTGGTGGGCAACGTCTTCAACCGCCTGGCCGAGTTGGCAGAGCGGCGTCTGTTGCGCTGGCGTGCGCCCGCACGCTGAGCGCTGTGCCCCACTGGCCACGCACTTGCCGTCAACGTCCCCTCATTCATCCGCATCTGCCAACAAGGAGCCCCGCATGTCGCACGCAGGCACCATCGAAATCAAGAACCTTCACAAGCAATACGAGGTCAAGGGCAAGCCGCTCAAGGTCCTTGACAACATCTCCCTGTCCATCAAGCCGGGCGAGTTCATCAGCATCGTGGGCGCCAGCGGCTGCGGCAAGTCGACGCTGCTGCGCATGCTGATCGGCCTGGAAGCCGGCTACGAGGGCGAGATCCTGCTGGACGGCAAGCGCATCCAGGGCACCAGCCTGGACCGCGGCATCGTGTTCCAGGAGCACCGCCTCTTTCCCTGGCTGACGGTCGAGCAGAACGTCGGCCTGGGCCTGCTCAATGCGCCCGGCAGCCAGACTGAAAAGAGCCGCAACGTCGCGGAGCACATCGCATTGGTGGGGCTCAAGGGCTTCGAGAAGGCCTATCCGCACCAGCTCTCGGGTGGGATGTCGCAGCGTGTGGCCATCGCCCGTGCCCTGGTCAACCGGCCCGAGGTGCTGCTGCTGGACGAGCCCTTCGGCGCGCTGGACGCCCTGACCCGCACGCGCCTGCAGCAGGAACTGCAGCGCATCTGGCAGGCCGAAGGCATCACCGCCATCCTGGTGACCCACGACGTGGAGGAAGCCGTCTACCTCGGTGACCGTGTCGTGGTGATGCAGCCGCGGCCCGGCCGCATCCGCCGCATCGTCGACGTCCCTCTGGCGCGCCCGCGAGACCGCGCCGCCGCCGATTTCGTCGCCATCAAAGACGACGTGCTCAGCGAATTCAGCCACGAGATCAACCACGCGATCGTCGCCGAGCGGCTGGAGCGGGCGTCCGACCCGCTGGCCGCCTGACTTCGCACCGCTTCCCACCGCATTCCCACCGCATTCCCACCGCACCACCGCCTTCCTTCCAACCCATCCTCCGGCGCGCTGCGCCCTCATCGTTCATGAAACACCTCTCCACCCTCCTGGCCTGCGCCGGCACCGTCGCCCTGCTCGCATCCTTGAGCCTGCCCCTTGCCACCGTGGCCCATGCCCAGGCAGCCGCCCAGGCGCCCGCCCCGGCCGCCAGCGCCTATGTGCCCAAACCCTGGACCTACAAGACCAAGCGCCTTGCGCGCAATGAAGTCGACACCTTGCTGGGTAACCCCAAGAAGCTGCTGGTGATCGACCTGCGCCGCCCGGATGAACTCGTCAAGTACGGCAGCCTGCCGGTCTACCTGAACCTGCAGCTCAAGGACCTGCCCGAGGTACTGGACTACATCCCCAAGGATCGCACCATCATCCTCGTCTCCAACCACGCCTACCGCGGGGGCGCCGCCGGCGATCTGCTGACGTCCAAGGGCTTCAAAGTGGCAGGCGCACTGGGCTCCGAGGACTACCGCGAAGCTGGCGGGACCATCGTCAAGGTGCTGCCGCCGCCGCCCAAGGTTGCCGCCAATTGATGGAGAAAGAAGGCATACATGGCCGTGAACAGACTCGCCAAGCGGCTCCCCCCCGAACAGGATGAGCGCGGGCCGGCATCCGCCTCTGCGCCAGCGCCGACGGACCACCCTGCGCACCGGACCCCCTCGGCACCAACCGTTGCGCAACTGCCCACCACCCACCGCATCAAGCTGTGGGATCTGCCACTGCGTCTTTTCCACTGGTCGCTGCTGGCCGCGGTGAGCACCGCCATCGTGACGGGCAAGCTGGGCGGCGAATGGATGCCCGTGCACGGGCAGGCGGGCATCGCCATCGTGGGTTTGCTGGCCTTCCGGCTGGTGTGGGGCCTGGTGGGCTCCGGCACCTCGCGCTTCTGGCACTTCCTGCCTTCGCCCCGGGCCCTGCTGGACTACCTGAAAGGCCGCTGGCGCGGCATCGGCCACAACCCGCTGGGAGCGCTGTCGGTGGTCGCGCTGCTGGGGCTGATCGGTTTTCAGGCCATCTCAGGGCTCTTCGGCAACGACGACATCGCCTTCACCGGACCGCTGATCGGCCTCGTCGATGAGGAACTGAGCCAATGGTTCACCGGCTGGCACCGGCAGGTCGTCAACGGCCTGTTCGTCCTCCTGGGCCTGCATGTGCTGGCCGTCCTTTTTCACCTCAAGGTCAAGAAGGATGACATCGTCACGCCCATGGTCACTGGCTGGAAAAAGGTGCCGATCGCCCACGCGGCGCCTCGCAAAGCCAGGGTGATCGCCCTGGTGGTGGCCATCGCGGCCGGCCTGGCTGCCGCCTACGGTGCCAGCGGCGCCTGGATCACGCCCGAGGCCCCGCCTTCGGCCGCCACCAGCAGCCCCGCCACGGCCGCGCCGGCTTGGTGACCCAGTGGGTTCTCATTCAGAACGCAGATATGCAACTGCATTTTTATTCGTTCCGCTCATGAGAGCCGACTCCTAACATCCACTCATCATCAATCACAACACCAATCTGTCATGCAGTTCAAGCAACGCACCCGTCGGACTTTCAACGCCCTGGCCATCGCTGCCGTCACCGCCGTGATCGGTGCGGGCGCCCTGGCCCCCGCTGTCGCCCAAGCCAAGGATGTCACGCTGCTCAACGTGTCGTATGACCCGACGCGTGAGCTCTACCAGGAATACAACGCCGCTTTCAGCAAGTACTGGAAGGCCAAGACCGGTGACAACGTGACCGTCAAGGCCTCGCACGGCGGCTCGGGCAAGCAGGCCCGCGCAGTGATCGACGGCATCGAAGCCGACGTGGTCACCCTGGCCCTGGCTTATGACATTGACGAGATCGTGCAGAAGGCCAAGGTGCTGACGCCCGATTGGCAAAAGAAACTGTCGCTCAACAGCGCCCCCTACACCTCCACGTACATCTTCCTGGTGCGCAAGGGCAACCCCAAGGGCATCAAGAACTGGGATGACCTGGTCAAGCCTGGGGTGCAGATTGTGCAGGTGAACCCCAAGACCGGGGGCA
>CAYPUS010000007.1:0-4954 GCA_964413815.1 uncultured Aquabacterium sp.
ATGAAGCTTCCGGCGAGATCGGCGGGCAGCTCAACATGGCCCGGCAGGTCCCCGTCAAGGAAGAGTTCAACGAGATGCTGCGCTACTTCCGCAAGCGCATCGAACTGACCGGCGTACGCCTGCACCTGCACCATCATGCTGATGTCGATGCCCTCAAAGGCCACGACGAGGTCATCGTCGCCACCGGCGTGCACCCGCGCGACCCAAGGATTCCTGGGCAAAACCACCCCAAGGTGCTCAGCTACATCGACGTCCTCCGGGGCCATGCGCCGGTGGGGCCCAAGGTGGCCATCATCGGCGCGGGCGGCATCGGCTTCGATGTGGCCGAGTACCTCGTGCACGACGGCCCCTCCACAGCGCTGGACCTTGCCGCTTGGCAAGCCGAGTGGGGCGTGACCGACCCGGCCCGCGCGCCTGGCGGCCTCAGCCCCGAAGGCCCGCGCGTGCCCCCACCTGCCCGGCAGGTGGTCCTGCTGCAGCGCAAGCAGGGCAAGCTGGGCGCGGGGCTGGGCAAGACCACCGGCTGGATCCACCGCACGGCGCTGAAGATGAAACAGGTGGAGATGATCGGCGGCGTCAATTACGAACGCATCGCCGACGAAGGCCTGCTGATCAGCCACGGCAAGGCGCGCCGTGACCCCACCTGGATCGCCTGCGACCATGTCGTGCTGTGCGCGGGCCAGGTGCCGCATCGTGAACTGGCCGACACGCTACAGGGCGCCGGTCATGCGCGCGTGCATGTGATTGGCGGGGCCTTCGAAGCGGGCGAACTCGACGCCAAGAAGGCCATCGACCAGGCCGCGCGGCTGGCGGCGGCGCTGGCGTGATCACGGATGCGTGGGCTTACTTGCGCCCCAGCTGATTCCTGAAGTACTGAAAAGACTGCTGAATGCCCTGCTCGGTGCTGACGCGCTGCGTCCAGCCGATGGCCTTGAGCGCCGCGTTGCTGTAGCGCAGCGGCCGGTACATCGAGTCGACGATGTAAGGTGTGAACACCGCGGGCAGTTGCCCCTTCGAGCGCCGGTTGTACCAGACCAGCACGCGTGCCCCCATGCGGAAGGCCCTGAAAGGCAGCGGGATGCGGCGCATGGGCTCGACCTCGCGGCAGTAGCGCTTCAGGTAGGCGCCACAAGTCGGCAGCTCATCGTCCACCACGCTGAAGGAACTGCCGGACGGTGCATGCAGGGCCGCGCGCGCGATCGCGTCGGCGCAGTTCTCGACATAGGTCAGCGGCAGCAGCGCACCGTTGCCCAATGAGAAGAAAAAGCCCAGCGCCCGGATGCCCACGCGCGAAGACAAGGCCCCACCCCCGGGCCCATACACGACACCCGGCCGCAGGATCACGCTCTCGAAGCCATGCTCACGCTGGAACTCGTTGAACATCTGCTCCTGACGGGTCTTGGCATAGCCATAAGGCCCTCGTTCGACGCCCACCTTCTCGATCGGCGTGCTTTCATCCAGCACCTGCCCCTCGGCCAAGGCGCTGGCCTCGTACACCGAGAACGAGCTGATCAGCACGATGCGGCGCACCTTCTGGGCACATGCGGCTTCCAGCAGGTTGCGCGAGGTCAGCACCGTGTTGGCGAACATGTCGGCCGCGGCGCCCTTCATGCCGGCCGCCGCATGCACGACGCAATCGACGCCTTCAACCAAGGGCTCCAGCGCGCCGCGCGACAGCAGGTTGGCCTGCGCGACCTCGATGGTGGCCTGGGGATAGCGCGCGCGCAGATCCTCGATCATGCCGGCGGGCGGCTTTTGCCGCACATGCACGCGCACATGGTCCACGCCTTGGCGCAGCAGGCTGTCGACAATCCGGCGCCCGAGGAAGCCACCCGCGCCCGTGACCAGAACCTTCATCGTCATGCCTTGGCCTCCATGCCTTCGACCAACAGATCGATCACGTGGCACACGCGGAGGATGTGCTCGGGCGGGATCGGATCGGCGGTGTTCTTCTCGACCGCATCGTAAAAGCGCGACAACAGCACGCGCATGCACTGGAAGTAGTGGTACTCATGCCGCCGGAACAGCCCGACATTGCGCCAGCCATTGCGCCAGAAGGCGCGGGCCTGCACGAAAGCCGGGAACAGGCGGCCCAGCGCGCTGGGCTGCGACCAGCTGGCCGCCTTGACGAGGGTGCGCGCGGTGTAGTCGAGCTCGACCGTGTCCTTGGTACCCACCACGCGCAGGGCATGGGCCACCGGCCGGCCATGCGCGCTGATGAGGCCCGTCACCGTGGTGCCGCCGCTGCGCAGCATGAAGCGCAGCTCGTCCGACAAGGCATCGATCACCGCATCGCCGCTGGCCGGCCGGCGGCGGAAGGCCAGCACCTGGGCCTCCACGTCATCGCCAATGTGGGCCACCACCTTGGCCAGCACGTGGTCCAGCACATTGTGGAAGAGGCGCCCGGGCAGCCGGTGCACCCAGTGATGGGGATCGGACATCACGGCCAGGCCGTAGTCGCCCTGGAGGTTGTAGCCATAAAGCGTGTCCAGGTGCACGACCTCGCCCAGCGCCTTCTTGGCCAGCAGTTGCTCCAGCTCCAGCCCCGGGGGCTCGAAGTTGTAGAGGTAGTTGACGCTGACCTTTTTGCCCGCCTTGCTGGCGGCATCGAGGATGACTTGCGCATCCGGCGCCGTCAACGCGAAGGGCTTTTCAACAAAGACGTGGCAGCCGGCTTCGAGCGCCATGGTGGCCAGGGCCACGTGCGATTCGGGCGGCGTGGCGATGTGCACGACATCGGGCCTGCACTCCTGCAGCATGCGCTGCGCATCGGTATAGCGGCCGGGGATGCCCATGCGCACCGCCAGTTGCTCGACCATCAAAGGTTCGCGGTCGCATACCGCCACCACCTCACCACGTCCGATGGCCCTGATCTGCTCGACATGGCCGTCTGCGATCTTGCCGCAACCGATGATGGCAACTTTCAGCACGTTCACCGTCCTCCCGCAATGCGACGAAACGGCAGATTCTAGCCGCAGGGCCGTGGCGGCAGGCCCCCTCCATCGGGCGTGTGTCACGCGCTTGTGCACCACGTGGACATGCCCCCCTCAGGCAAGGGCCCCAGGATGCATGGCGCGGTGATGACGGTGTGCATTCCGCACGAGGGCAGCAGGATCTTTTGGCTATGATTTCCCTCCTGCCTCCATCCCAGCGGCCAGGGTCGCGATCACACACCCACTCATGCGCATCGCTCTTGTCACCCCCATGCTGCCGGTCCCTCATGACCAGACACGGGGGCGCTACATCCACGAGACCGCACGCTCGCTGTCGAAGCTGGCCACGGTGAAGGTCTTCTTCCAGCAGGTCCGCTACCCCAACATCCCGCTGCTGGCCCCGCGCAGCTTCCTCGAAGGGGTGGTGGGTTCCGACTACACACTGGATGGCGTCGACGTCGAGACATCGAGCTACCCGGCCTTTCCGGTGATCTCGCGTGCCATCAACGGCCATGTCAATGCCGCCTTGATGAAGTCGCGCGTACGCGCCTTCAAGCCGGACCTGATCCTGGCCTACTGGGTCTACCCGGACGGCTACGCCGCGCTGCGCGTGGCCCGCAGCCTGAAGCTGCCTTGCGTCGTGGGCGCCTTGGGCTCGGACATCCATGTGCGCGCAGGCTTGAACGACCGCATGACGCGCAAGACCATTGCCGGCTGCGACGCCCTGCTCACCGTCAGCGAGGCCATGCGGCGCAAAGCCATCGAGGACTTCGGCGCACGGCCCGAGAAGGTCGTCACCATCGTCAACGGCTTCAACACCGCTGTCTTCTATCCCCGTGACCGCGCCAGCGTGCGCCAGGAACTGGGGATCGGCGCAGACGAAGAAATGATCATCTACGTGGGTCGCTTCGTCGAAGCCAAGGGCATGCGCGAATTGATCACCGCCTTCCAGGCCCTGAGCCGCCAGAGGCCACGCGTGACGCTGGCCTTGATCGGCGACGGTGTGATGAAGGCCGGGCTGCAAAGCCTCATCGCCGAAGCCGGCCTGCAGGATCGCGTGCGCCTGCCTGGCGGGCAATCGCCACAGGGCGTGGCCGAATGGATCAGCGCCTCGGACGTGCTGACGCTGCCGAGCTGGTCCGAAGGCTACCCGAATGTGGTCGTCGAAGGCGTGGCCTGTGGCCGGCCGGTGGTGGCCACCGACGTGGGTGGCACCCGCGAGATCCTGGATGACAGCAACGGCATTCTGATTCCGCCACGCGATCCGGCGGCGTTGGAAACAGCACTGGCCCGCGCGCTGGACACATCCTGGGATCACCAAGCCATTGCGCGCGCGATCCACCGTACCTGGGACGATGTGGCGGAGGAAACATTGGCGGTCTGCCAGCAGCTTGTCGCTGCGCGCAAGCAGGTGTAAATCCGGGTGGGCAAAGCACGCCCGGGTGACGTGCGCAATGGCCGGCCATCTCGCCATTCATTGTTATGGCCAATAAGTACCGCGGCGGTATCTGCTTTGAAATTGCACGGTGAAACGTTGCGCGGGGGCGCAACCAAACTCCGTCAAATGACGACATTTGAAATTTGCAGACAGGCCGATTGACCGAGCGCGACGGGACCGGCATGCGCCGGCGAGATTCATCACAAATTAATGGGAGTAGGGCGGTAAACCGGCCAGCCTGCGCCGCCCCCTGCCCCCGGGACTTCCCCTCGCCACCCCTGAGTCGGGTGGGTCACGCCGCGGAAAGCGTGTAAAAATTGCCGCGCAGCGCCAACTGCGGCGATTCAGCCCCAAGCTCGGCGATCAGCGCAACTCACTTTTGAAGTGTAAATTTTTCACGAATGTGCGGTGACCGGGGCGGCTAAGGCCACCGACACCCCTTGGCTTTGCATCAAATTGCTTCATCCAGGGGGCTGTCGCGAAATGTGGCATTTATCCCGCTTAGTGAAATCCGGTTCAACCACCGGGCGGCGGTTCGTGAGGTATCGACGACTTTCCGGATTTCCAGTCTCGCCAGAAACTT
>CAYPUS010000007.1:4964-32934 GCA_964413815.1 uncultured Aquabacterium sp.
AACTTTTAGTACGCCCTATTCACCCCGCTGTTCCGTGGATGGGCCTTCGAGATTGAAACGTCTTCATACAAATAGAGCACCAGTGAAACCGCATTAGTGAATACGCTTCACCCCATTCGCAAAGTGCTGCTCCCGATCACAGAGGTCCATCTTGAAATTGAAGTCCGCCCAAACCACCCGCAAGTCCGTTCGTCGTGAACGCACCCGCTTCGTTAACACCTGCATCACGGCCATCAGCCTGAGCGCAGCGCTTGCAGCCTGTGGTGGCGGTGAAGGTGGTGACCCCCAAGTTCCCGAGGTCCCCGCCACGCCGCAGGCTCCGGCTCCCACGCCGGCACCCGCACCCGCCCCGGCTCCCGCACCCGCTCCCAAGCCCGCTCCGGCTCCGGCACCCGCTCCCGCACCGACCCCCGCACCTGCTCCCGCGCCTTCCGCACCCGAGCTGGTCGAAGCCTGCGCACCCTCCGGCAAGGGCACCGATTACCAGGTCGGCTCCGGCGCCGGCCAACTCGCCACCCTGGACCAAGTGCCCTGGGACAAGCTGAAGGCCGGTGACACCGTCCGCATCTTCCACTCGTCCAAGCCCTATCGCGGCCACATCCTCGTGGCAGCCAAGGGCACCGCCGACGCCCCTGTGCGTGTCTGCGGCGTCAAGGGTTCGAATGGCGAGCGCCCCATCGTCAGCGGCGAGAACGCCGTGGTGCGCAAGGGCCTGCCTTATGTCGGCGACATCCAGGAATCGCGTGCCATCGTGCTGATCGACCGTCTGCCCTCGCAGTACGACGAGAACGCCTTCCCCACGCACGTTCAGATCGACGGCCTCGACATCCGCCAGGCTGCCCCGAACTACACTTTCACCAACTCCAAGGGTGCCACCAAGTCCTATGACTCTTTCGGTGCCTGCATCTGGATCGAGCGTGGCGCGAACATCACCATCGCGGACAACATCGTCTCCGACTGCACCAACGGGATCTTCAGCCGCTCGGTGGATGACGGCAGCAGCCTGGCCAAGGTCACCCGCGACCTGCGCATCGCCGGTAACTACATCCACAACAATGGTGTGAGCGGCTACGAGCACAACCTCTACATCCAGAGCGTGCGCGTCGTCTATGAGTTCAACCGCATCGGCCCGTCTCGCAAGGGTGGCGCCGCGCTGAAGGACCGCTCGGTCGGTGCCGTCATCCGCTACAACTACATCCAGGACGGCTCTCGCGCCCTGGACCTGGTCGAGCCGGAGGACTACCCGCAAACCGCCAAATCGTTCTACCCCGATCTGGGCAACACCTACGTCTACGGCAACGTGATCTACAAGAACCTCGACCTGGGTTCCTTCGTTCACTACGGCGGTGACCACATGGGTGCCGAGTCCCAATTCCGCCCCGGTACGCTCTACTTCTACAACAACACCATCTACGCCTACGGCTCGACCGGCACCTATGACGGCGCGATGATCTTCCAACTGTCGACCACCCAACAGGTCGCCCAGGTCTGGAACAACGTGATCACTTCCGCACCGAACGTCAAGATCGGTCTGCGCGCCAGCCAGGAAGTGCCGGGCGGCTGGGTCTCGGGTGGTGACATGCGTCTGGGCAAGAACTTCATCAAGAGCACCTGGAAGACGAACGGCTACACCTACTCCTACGCCAACATCGCAGGTCCGATCACAGGTGTGGAGAACGTCATCACCAACACGCAAGCCCTGGTGAACAGCTCGACCTTCGTCCCTGATGCGGGCTCCGCCCTGATCGATGCCTCGGTGTCCAACCTGGCAGCCGTCTCGGCCCACCCGGTGAAGTACCAGCCGGTGACGACCTTCACCGACGCCAAGCCGACCTTCGGCCCGGTGGTCCGCAAGGTGAATGGCTCCGCCATGGACCTGGGTGCCTTGGAGCGCTGATCCAGCGCAGCCCCTGAGACCAGCCAGTTCGCCCCTGGCGAGCTGGCCCTCCCCCCCACAGACCCGGCCTGCGCAAGCACGCCGGGTCTGACGCTTTTTCGGGCCCCTCGCAGGCCCGTGTCCGATTGTCTTACACTTGGCCGCGGCCGCGAGGCTGTGCGCCGCTCCAGCTGCATCAGACGGATTGGCCGGCGACCCATGTCAAGGACAAGCGGGATCCATTCATGCATGACAAGCTGGCAGGCATTCAGTACCTCAGGGCGATCGCTGCGATCGCCGTCGTGATCGAGCACGCCGTGGTCATGGCCTCGTTCGACAAGTACTACGGAGAGCGGGTGCCTTTTTTCGACTTCTGGTACAAGGGTGCGCTGGGCGTCAGCCTGTTCTTCGTGATCAGCGGCTTCATCATCATGGTGTCGTCGTTGCAAAGACACTCCTTGGCCCCCAAGAAGCCACTCAAGGACTTCGCCCTGGCGCGCTTCGTCCGGATCGTGCCCATGATGTGGCTCGCCATCGCCTCCTACTGCGTCCTGCGCCTGCTCGGCCGAGGCACGGATTACGACCTGCAGCCCTACATCAACGCATTCTTCCTGCTGCCCTTCGGCGACTACGATCCCCCCAATATCTGGACGCTGCGGCATGAGGTGATCTTTTATGCCGTCTTTGCCCTCGCCTTCATGGCGCGCGCCCGTTGGCGCAACGGCATCCTGCTCGTGTGGGTCCTGATGGCCCTGCTGACCGCCGCCTCCCCCATGCCTGAGGCCGACAAGACGCGCGCCCAGGAAATCTTCGCCAACGTCTTCGCTCCGGTGAACCTGCTGTTCGGCGTGGGGGCGCTGATCGGGATGCTGTACCTGCGCTTTCCGCAGCACTTTGCCCGGCTGGGCGAGCGACTCGGCCAGGCTTGGCGCAGCTGGCCCTTCCTGACGCTCTGCTTCGCCGCCACGATGGCCGTCGGCGCATCGCTTGGCTACCACACCCAAGACATGCGCAGCGCATGGCATACCGCCGCGCTCTATGGCCCTCTCGTGCTGCTGGGTGCGCTGCACCTGCGCAAACCGAATGCGACCATGCTCTATCTGGGCAACGCTTCCTATTCGATCTATTTGTTCAATCCACACATTGAGTCGGCGCTGCTGGGCGTCATGGCCAAGCTCGCGCCAACCCTGCCTGTGGAACTCGTCGTGGTACTGGTGTCGGCCGGCGCGATCACCGGCGCCTGCCTGATCCACTCCTTCGTGGAGGTGCCGCTGACCAAAGTGATCCAGGCGCGCACCCAACTCTGGTCTTCCCGGCAGGCATCGGAAGCAAAGCGTGCGGATTGCTAAGACGCCGAAGCAGCCCTGGCCCCGTGTTCACGGGGGCGCCACAAGCAGGGGATGAGTGGGCTGAAGTCCCCATCGCCCCCCTTGCCAGCGATTAAGATGGCTTCTTTCATCCGCCTTGGGCATGTCGCAGGCATATGAGTGCGTCTTTTAGCAGAGCCGCCGCCTTCAAGGCGGGGGCCTTGATGGCCGGATCCACCTACATCACGGTGGCGCTGGGCCTCGTCGTCAGCGCGCTGATTGCGCGCGGACTGGGACCGGAAGACTACGGCCGCTATGTCTACGTGCTGTGGCTGTCGGGCCTGCTGGTCACCCTGGGCAACCATGGCCTGGGCATCACCGTGATCCGCTTCATCTCGGAAGCGCTGGGGCGCAACAAGCCCGATGAAGCCGCACAGGTCCATGGCTGGGCGCAAAAGCGGCAATGGCTCAGCCTCGCCGCCGCCTGCGGCCTGTTCCTCCTGGTACTGCCAATGGTCCAGCCCTCCGGCTGGGAGGGCAACAAGGCCATCCTCGTCACCGTGGTGTGTCTCAGCTTCGTGACCAAGGCGGCCTACCAGTTCAAGGTCTATGCCGCCAAGGGGCATGGCCGCTTCGATGTGGAAGCCTTGACAACGGTCGTCATGAGCGTGCTCTACACGCTTGGGGTGGCCGCCCTGATGACGCTCAAGGCCTCGCTGGTCTGGTACCTGGGCTACTTCACGGCGATCAGCATCGGCCACATCGCCATCGTCGAGCCCATGCTGCGCCGCGCTGACATCCGGCCGGGCAAGGGCGACTGTCCGCCCGAGCTGGTCGCGCGGATGAAGCCGCACCTTTACTGGACCATCGTCCAGGTCGGCGCCTCGATTCTGAGCAACAAGACGCTGGAGACCTTCCTGCTGAATGCGCTCGTCGGCCCGGCCGAGGTGGGCTTCTTCGCCATCGCGACCAACCTGACCCGCGGTGGCGTCGAACTGGTGTCCTCCAGCCTGAATTCGGTGTTGATGCCGCTGATGGCCCACGCCTATGGCGCCGGCGGCATCCGGCAGGTCAACGTCATCCTCTCGGACGCCATCCGCTATTGCCTGTTCCTGGGGCTGATCCTGGCCGGCCTGGGCCTGCTGTGGGCGGCCTTCGGCATCCAGCTCATGTACGGCCGCGACTACGGCCCGGTGATCATGGTGCTGCAGATCATGGTCGTGGCGGGCGGCCTGACGATGGCCGAGGCCGTCTTCGGCGCCCTGCTCACGACCACCGACAACCAGCGGCTGCGCGCCCTCTCGGCGATGCTGTCGGTGGTCGTCAGTGTGGGCGCTGCGCTGGCGCTGGTGCCCGTCTTCGGCCTGCTGGGTGCGGCCTTGGCCAATGCCATCTCGCACCTCATCGTGATGCTGGTGGTGGCCATGATGGTGGCGCGCAAGCTGGACGTGACCCTGCCATGGCAGGCGGTGCGCGGCTTCATGCTGTCAGCCCTGCTAGCACTGGGCGCCATCGCGCCGCTGCTGTGGTGGTCCCACACGACGGAGATGCAGTTCCTGGCCGGCGTGGTCTACGTGCTTGTTTTCGTGGCATGCACCTTGCGAATAGACGGCTGCTGGCACGCCAAGGATGGCCGCATGCTCCTGACCTTGGCCGAACGCCGCCCCCGGCAACTGGGATGGTTGGTGCCTCACATCAAGGCATGGGTGGCGCGGGCGCCCACCTGACTGCCCGCTCTCGCCCGCACCGCCCGCGTGCACAGGAGAACAATCATGCGCATCGTCGCCCTGACTGCCCTGCTGTTCTTCTCGACGTATGCCTGCTTTGTCTTCGTGCACCACCGCATCCAGGCCTATGACAGCAGCCTGACCGGCCGGGCCGACATGCTGGATGTGCTGCGCGGACTGTGTGCCAACGGCGTGTTCTGTGCGCACATGGTCAAGGCACATGCCTTGTTCCAGCTCGGCACCTCGAAGGCCCTCGACCACAGTCTCTTTCTCGCCGACTACCTGGGCGATCTGGGCGTGGGCGTCTTCTTTCTGATCACGGGCTACCTGTTCATGGGCCCGGCCTTTCCCAAAAGCACGTTGCTGTCAGGCGTGCGCGCCTTCATGACGCGGCGCATGCTGCGCCTCGGCCCCGCCTTCTGCATGCTCGCAGCCCTGACCTTCGTCGGCCATGCGATCTACCTCGGCGCGGACGGGGTGGCGAATGGCCCCTCAGACTACCTCAAGGCCTTCGTGCGCCTGTTCAGTTTCGGCTTTCTGTATCCCCCGATCCAGGACAACCGCTTCCTCGAGCTGAGCAATGGCATGACGTGGTCACTGTCCTTCGAGTGGATCTTTTATGCGCTCGTCGCGCTCGCGGCGCTGACCGGCCGCAAGCTGGTTCTGCCGGCCGTCTGCCTGATGGTGGGCCTGGCTGGGTGGCTGGCCCTGGGGAACGTCACCTTCTTTGCCTACATGGCCTACTTCTGCTTTGGCGGCGCGCTGTTCTGGGCTTTGCGAGGCCCAAGACGGGGCATCAGGCTGGCGCTCGTGGCGGCCGCTAGCGTGGCATTCGGCATGGCGACGGGCCGCGATGCGCAGCTCCCGCCAGGCTTGGCGCTGGTGGCGACATGCGTCTTGATCGGGCGTGTCCCGGCCTCGCTCCGCCCCTTCGCTGAAGCCGGCAAGGTCACCTACTCTTATTACCTCGTCCATGGCTGCGTGCTGCTGGCCACCTACCTCGTGTGCCGCCCCTTGCTCAAGCTGGGCGCCCTGCATGAGCCGGGGCTTTTCGCCTTTGGCCTGCTGGCCGCCGCCGCATGCGCCTGCGCGGCTTCGTACTGCTTCCGCTTTTTCGAGCTGCCCTACTTCCTGCGCAAGAGCCACACCCCGGTCCACTCGTCACCAGCCGGGCAGACAACCTGACATGGCGGCCTGCGCGCGATCACGCCGACCATGCCAGATGCGCCGCCCCACAGCACGCACATTCACTCTACTGACGGTGGCACAAGCTCGGCCTCTTGCGAGCCAGGCGGGCACACCGAAGGCGCAGGCGCCTGGCCTTGCGGGCCCACGCACACCAACTGGCCGCACACCCATGTCACGGCCACCGTGCCCTTGACGGGGCAGTGCCGCGGCAGCTTCACGCCGTCCATGAACAACCCATCCGGACCGTTGTAGAGGCTGTAGCGCACGCGCTCGATGCCGCTGAGGCCCGGCATCTCATCAGGTGCCTTGTAGAAGGTGAAGGCGTTCATGTAGGAGCACGCCAGCAGCAGCAGCACATACACGCTGGCCAGCTTCGGGAAGGCCGGCAAGGAAACAATCACCAAGGTGCCCACGAGGTACCCCGCCAGCATGCTGGCGTACAACTCCGACGAATGCACGATCACCATGGGCGCCGAGCTCATGGCCAGGATCAGGGTCAGCGTCAGGAACCCCCGGTCGCGCACGGCCCCAGTGCGCACCACCTGCACCAGCAGCAGCAGCACGAAGGCGATCGCCACTCCGACCCAGACCAGCTTCAGGCCACTGAAAGACAGCCAACTGCTGGGCAACGGCGTCAGGGGAAAGCCGATCAGCGTGACGGCATTGGTGGCCAGCTTGCCTACCGACAGGGCATAGTTGTAGTGCCCGTCGGCCGAGGGTAGCAATGACTTGTAGGACAGCTTGAAGTAGAGCCAGCCCGCCGCACAGGCGGCAAAGCACAGCAGCGATCCGGCCCAATACCGGCCAGCCTGCCGGCGCCACAGCAGCACCACCGAGGCTGCCAGCACAAGGGTGCAGACTGCCGCCAACGCCAGTTCCTTCGAAAACAGCAAGAGACCCGCCAGGCACACGACCAGACCACCGTGCAGATCGGGCGACTTGGCATCCTCGGGCAGAACCCTGGAGAACAGCACATACACGCCGGTCGCGAAGACCGCGTTGCAGATCGCCTGACTGACCGTGTCGACCTGAGACAGCAGTTGAAACCACAGCGGGCTGCCCGCCACGAGCAGCACCCGCAGCAGCTGCGGCAGACGCGTGCGGAACACCGTTTCCAGTGTTAGCAGCTGCATGACCGCGGCCCATACGCCGAAGGCCAGCGAAGCCAGCAACCACAGCTGCAGGTTGAACGCATTGGCCAGCAGCACCAAGTGGTACTCGAGCGGGCGCAGGAAAAAGACCACTGCATCGGCAAAGGACTGCTTGGCGACTGGAAAGAGCGTGTGCGCGTCGTCGCGCATGTAGGCACCATGGAGCCAGGCCATCAGGCTAATGCCCGAGACCAGCAACAAGGACAGCACAAACACCTGATTGCGTTGAGATTTCATGGTGCGATGTTGAACGGTGCGAACGAAGGAATAGGCGTTCAGCGCAGAGTGGTCATGAAGCGGACCAGTCCCTCGCCCTGCATTTCGGCGGTGTAGCGGCTGCGCGCGTCCCAGGCCGCGTCCCGGATGTCGCGGACCCGGCCGCGGTCCTCGAGTTGGCGCTTGAGGTCCGCCCCGGAATCAAACTCGAACACCGCTGGGTAAGCCGCCAGATAGGCCTTGCTGCCCGCATAGCCCTGCCGTGGAATGGCCACAGGCACGCCCGCCGCCACGCTCGTGATGAGTCGATCGGGCACCGTCAGGTCGAAGCGCTCCGCGCGCTGGCAGGCGGCCGTGTTGTAGGCGATCAGACTGGCGTCATGCATGGGCATGCGGGCGATCAACTGCTCCTGCCTCAGCGGCTCGAAGGGATGCCGCAACGGATGGCCGTCACTGGTCTCGGGCGAGCGCACATGGTGCAGGGCGATCCCCGCATCCAGGATCTCCTTCATCAGCGGCCGCAGGTCGTCTGCCGCGTGCACGGTGTGGTGCGACAGGTCCGTGCGACCCGCAAAGATGATGTTGGGGCGGTCATCTGCATGGGGCTGGGCACGGTCGGCCGCCTGGTAGCGCGCCGGCCAGCAGGGGGGCAGCACATGGAAGGCCGGGCGCTTTCCGCCCCGAGGCAAGACGACCTGCTCGAAGTGGTCGGCCATCTGCGGATCCGGGAACAGGAAGCCGTCGATCCATCTTGCTGCGCGGCGCATCAGGGTGTTTTGGCGCCACACGCCCGCATTGGTCAAGGCCAGCGGATAGCAAAGCACCATCACGGCGATGCGCACGGTGGGCCGCAGGCGCTTGATCGCCGCGATGTCCGGCAGCGGGATCGTGCCCCAGTAGGCGATCAGCGCGTCGGCCTGCGTTTCGTCGATCCGCCGGCACGCGGTCTCCAGGAAGGCAGGGTTGCGCGTGTAGGTGAGCTGGTCGATGGCGCGCCGCAGGCGGTCGATGGGCCCCTGCTTGCTCCCGTGCATGAGGCTGACGGAATCGGGGATCCGGCTCACCGTGTCCACCCGGCCGGCCAGCATGGCTTCCAGGCTGTGGCGGTGGTCGATCTCCGGCCCCATCAGAATGACATTGCGCATGGCTTACCTCGATCCTGGATGACGCAGGGCTGGACGGGATGCCCTTCAGCGCCCCGTCAGCTTCATCACGAACTCAACCAACTGCACGACGTTGTGGCGCCACTGTCGCTCGGCGGCGATGTAGGCGCGCGCGGCCTGGCCCACACGCCTGAGCGCCTCTGCGTCGGTGCTCTTGGCCATCACCATGTCCACCGCCCGTTCCAATTGGCCGGCGGGGAAGGTCCAGCCCGTCACGCCTTCTTTCAGCACTTCCTTGACCGGCAGGAAGTCCGGGGCGACGGGGGCGATGCCGCAGGCCATGAACTCGAAGAGCTTGACGGGCGAGGTGTAGTCCCCCGCGCTCGGCAACACGGCCATGTCCATGGCGGCCAACAGGCCGGGCACCTCGTCGTGCGGCACGCGACCCGTCATCACAACGCGCTCGGACAATCCGTGGGCCGCCACGGACGCCTTGACCTCATCGAAGATCGGCCCGTCGCCCACGAGCAGCAGCGCCAGGTCCGGGCGCTGCTTGAGCGACTCGGCCGCGGCGTAGACGAACTTGTCGATTGCATGCCACGGCAGGAAGGCACCCAGGTAACCGCACACGACCTTGCCTTCCACGCCCCATTTGCGTCGCGCGACATCGCGTTGCGCCGGCGTGTAGCTGAACTTGTCGATGTTGGCGGCATTGGGCGTGACGATGGCCGGCGCGATCTGGCCGTGCTCAGCCTGCATGCGATCCCGGAAGACGCTGGAGACGAAGACCAGACCGGTGGCGTTCCTGAAGGTCCAACGCTCCAGCCAGGCCGCCATGCGCAGGAAGTAGACGGGCCGCACGCGGTCGAGCATGGCCGAATCGTTGACTTCCAGGATGATGGGGATGCGCTTGAGGCGGGCCAGCCACACCACGCCGAACATGTAGAGCGAGTAGCGCTCGTAGATGAAGTCGACCGGGCCGCTGCGCGCCAGATAACGCCACACGCGCCAGATCGCCACGAGGTTGTAGGCCAGCTCGGCCAGCTCGAACAAGGGCTCCGGCAGGCGCGCCACCAGCTTCATCAGCGGCGTGGCCTGTTTCGTTGGCGACATCGCCTTGGGCGAGGAGTAGGGGTCGGCACCCGGCAGCGAGATGATGTCCACCGCCACGCCATCGGCGCGCAAAGCGTCGGTGATGCCGCGGATGTGCACGCCTTCGACGGCCTTGCCCTGCGTGCGATGGTGGTACAGCACCCGCTTGACCAACCGGCTCAACTTCTCATCCATGCACTGAATCTCTTGTTTGTCGGCTTGCCACGAATGGGCGTGGCGCCATGCCGGGCTTCAACCCCTCCCGGCCCCCCTTCAGGCTTGCTGTTCGCCCTGCGCCACGAAACTGGCTCGCGGAATGATGAAGTCGCGGTAGGCGTTGGGATTGCCCGACTTGCCGGCTTCCGCTGCCTTGACGATGTTGTACATCTCGCGGGCGCTCACGTAGTGCAGGCTCCACTCGCGGCCGTCGTTGTAGCGCGACTCCAGGTAGCTGAAGGCCCGGCCCATCGGCTCGCCCAGCAGCGTGTCGATGTCGCGCTCCTGGGTGCCGTGGGTATGCACCTTCACGAAGATCCAGTCCGGGCGGCCTTCGACATGGATGCCGGTCTGGACCCATGCGTCGATCCGGTCGGGCGTGGGCGGGCTGCTGGTGCGCACATCGGCGTTCTCGATGCGCGGCAGGATGCCGAACTTGCGGTTGTGGAACAGGAAACCCAGGGGCCCCTGGATGATCATCAGGTCGCCCCAAGGCTGCCCGCCCACCTTGACGCGCTGGCCGGTGTCATGCGACTTGGGACCATGCGGATCGTCCTTGGCGTAGTAGATCTTGTTGATGGTGCTCGTCTGGCAGGGATCGGGCGCTGCCGGGAAGGTGAAGTCGGCATAGCAGCCTTCTTCACGCAGCACGATGAGCTCGTTGTTCACGCCACAGCCAAAGCCATCGGGATGCGAGTTGTCCAACGCCCAGTTGCCATGGATGAAGGACCATTGCGCGCGCCCCTGCGCATCGAGCGGCAGGGCGCCGTGGTCGCGCACCAGCGTGTTCGTGAAGCGGCGCAACTTTTCACGAAGGCCGGCTTCGGTGTCCTTGTCGTGGTGCAAATGGATGTCGATCTCGCCCAGTCCCATGCGGCACAGCTCGACCAGGGCATCGAGGTGTTCGCGGCGGTATTCTTCCTCGGGATAGAAGAAAGAGTGGACAGGGGGGCGGCCGTCGGCATCGCGGTGGCCTTCGCACAGCTTGGGGTAGTCCTGTCGCCAGCGGGCGACACGCCGCACCTCGACCTCGTAGCTGGGCTGCAACCACTGCGGTTCGTAGTGGTCGACGAAGCAGAACAT
This sequence comes from uncultured Aquabacterium sp., assembly GCA_964413815.1. Taxonomy (GTDB): domain Bacteria; phylum Pseudomonadota; class Gammaproteobacteria; order Burkholderiales; family Burkholderiaceae_C; genus Aquabacterium. Next base: position 15,924 of record CAYPUS010000007.1, read on the forward strand.
CAGGTGCTTCGTGCCCTTCACATCCTCCGTGGGGCGCCAATCCTGCTTCATGTAGCTGCCCAGCCACGTCATCAGATGCTTCTTGCGAACTTCCGTCCCGATCACAACACCCACCAGCACGATGACCAGCAGCACAGCAAGCGGGAGGACGAAAAGGTGCATAAAAAAAGGCGGGCGCGCGAAATTTAACGAGGCAGTCTAGCAGCTAGGCATGGGGCTCACAACCCCTGATCCGATGCGCGCAGCTGAGGGTGGAATCACATGTGATGCATCATGATGAAACCGCGTACCACCATGATGGAAGCGATCATCATCAGCACGGTGGCTTTGAAAAACGTCAGGGGCGCCTTGATCTGCTTGATGTCGGCGCAGGCGGGCGAATGCAGGGCGCAGACCCAGACCGCGGTGGCCAGCGCCAGCACGCAAAACAGGCTGGACTGATAAGTGCGCGACAGGAACCAGGCGCAGGCCAGGTAACCCGCCAGCGAGGCGCGCAGGATGGCCCCGGCCTTGGCCTCTTCGGAGCCCGCGGGCGCATATTCCGACACGCGCCAGACCGCCTTGAAGCCCATCACCAGCATCGCCATCCAGAAGAAGTAGCCCACCAGTCCCAGTTCGGCGAAGCCGAGCACGAAGGAGTTGTGGGCCGTGATGTACCAGTTGTCGGCGAACAGGTTGAAGCCCACGCCGAACAGCGGCGAAGACTTCAGCATCTGCAATCCCTCGAACCAGGCCTCGATGCGCTCCTCGGCCGAGCGCTCCTTGCTGGACATCTCGCGGCCGCCCACCACGGCGATGGCACCCAGCACCGCCGAGCCGCCCACGCCCATCACCACCATCGATTTGAAGGTGCCCAGCTTGTCACGCATGTACAACGCCACGATCGCCGCCATCCCGACGAAGGCGCCACGCGACTTGGACAGGATGATGGCGTACAACATGATCGATGCCGGCACGCCGACGACGAACAGGTTGCGGAAAAAGGCACCCTTGCGCAGGAACCAGACCAGCATGGGCAGCGCCATGACCAGCGCCTGAGCGAAGTCGTTGGGGTCGCTGAGCACCCCCACGCTGCGCAGACGCCACAAAAAGGCGCCCGAGGTGTCGTAGGCCGGCACGGCCGGGATGCCGTCGACCGCCTCCGCCTCCGGATTGCTCAGCCGCTGCGCCATGAACAGCAACTCGGACTGGTAGCCCGTCCAGTAGGACAAGATGCCGCAAAACGCCAGCACCGTCAGGCATCCCAGGATCATGAAGCAGGCCTGCTTCAGCCGCTGCAGCGAGCGCAGGTTGAAGCTGATCAGGCAGAACAGGAACACCGAGGCGCTGAAATCGGCCAGCGCACTGAAGGCATCGCCGATGCGGCCTTGCCAGATCAGCGACATCATCACTGAAAAACTCAGACCGGCCAGCACCCAGTAGTGCCGCGGCAGTGCGGCCACCTGCTTGTGCTGCAGCACATCGAACAGCGCCCCGAAGAAGGCGATCACCCAGATGATGGCCATCGGCCGCAGCGCCGCCATCCACGGGAAGAACAGCTCCATCGGCCGCAGGAACAGGAAGAACAGGTACAGCAGGAACATGAAGAACAGGAAGGACATGCCTTCCGCGCCCTTGGCCATCCTGCTGGGGACCTTGCGTGTCTCAAGCACCGGCCACCACCTTCTTGATCCGGCCTGCCCAGGGCTTTTCCACCCAGCGGTGCACCAGGTAGGCCATGAGTGTGACGCCCGAGACCGTGAGCAGCAGGTTCGGCCACATCGGCACCCCCGCCCGCCACATGGAAGTGAGCGCCACGTAGCCGATGTACTCGTGCAACAGGTAGACGGGATACGTCAAGGTCGCAGCCCAGTACAGCGCCGCGCCGCCACGCAGCTTGAACCTGTCGTAGGCCAGCAACCAGAACACCGTAACGATGGCCGCGACCAACACGCCGGCCACCTCGACGCCACCCTCACCCCAGGCGATCCGCTGGGCACAGACATAGGCCACCGCCAACACGGACGACACACCCATCAGGCCGTGAACCTGCCATGAACGATCGCCTCGGCGCATCAGGTAGGCACCCACACCCAGACAGAAGAAGGGCGCCCAGCGCACACCGAGCACGAATTCGACCGGGAACATGGGCCTGGCCAGGTTGATCGCCGACAACAGCAGCCAGCCGGCCATCAGCAGGCGCAGGTGCTTGAACCACCCGAGCCGCAGGATCAGCCAGACCCAGGCATAGAAATGGATCTCGACGACCAGCGACCAGTAGGCCGCGTCGACGTACTCGGCCTTGAACCAGGGCGCCAGCATCGTGAAATTGATCAACACGTCCCGCCAGGGCACGACCAGATCGGGCATATCACCCAGACGGACCACCACGGTCGTCAACACCACCGCCACAACAAAGGCCGGATACAGGCGGGCGACGCGGGAGGCTGCGAAGCTGCGGGGCGTGGCCTTCTCTGCGGACATGAGGATCACGAACCCGCTGATGGCAAAGAACAGCGGCACCCCCAGATAGCCGAAGCGGAAAAGAGCGGCGATCGCATCGGGGGCGGCGAAGGGCACCCATTGGTCTTGTTGCCCGCGGTAAAGATAGTGGTAGCCCACCACCATCACGCAGGCCAAGGCCCGCAGGAAATCGATCTGGTGATAGCGCCCTCTCTCCACGCGAACTCCAGTAAACTGCGGTGTTTTGACCATCCGACTATCGTACAACGAGCTTGTGCGCCGCCACCCGTGCGCATGGCACGCGAACCGGGTGTCGGGCCCGGGCCTTCCCCCCACGCATGAAGGACGCCTCTTTCAGCATCGTCCACGTTGTCGTCACCCTGGAGCGAGGCGGCCTGGAACGCCTTGTGACGGATCTCGCCATCGAGCAGCAACGCGCGGGGCACCGGGTCGCCGTCTTCAGTCTGCATGACACCAAAGGCTTCGCAGCCACACTGCAGGCGTCGGGCATCCCGGTGGTCATCGGCCACAAGCGCGGCGGTATCGACGTCGCCGCCCTCAAGGCCCTGCGCGCCCTGATCCGCGCCCAGCGTGCCGACATCGTGCACACGCACAACTTCATGCCCAACTACTACGCCGCGCTGGCCATGGTGGGCCTCGTGGGCTCACCGCCCCTGGTGGGCACCTGCCATGACATGGGCACGCGACTGGATGAGCCGCGTCTGCGGCTGTACTACAGCGCCTCCCTGTGGCGCACGGCCCGGGTGGCCATGGTCGGACGTCAGGTGCACGACCGCTTCGTCAAGGGCGGCATCGTGCCGGCCCGCAAGGCAGACACCGTGCTCAACGCCGTCCCGCTGGACCGCTTCGCCACCCTTGCTGGTGCACGCGAGGAGGCCCGCCGCACGCTCGGGCTGGGCGCCGATGAACTGGTGATCGGCTGCGTGGGCCGCCTGGTGGGCCTCAAGAACCACGCCTTGATGATCGCGCTGATGCCGGCGCTGCTGCAGCAGCATCCGCGCGCCCGCCTGGTGATCGTGGGCGGCGGAGAGCTCGAGCAGACACTGCGCGAACAGGTCACCCGGCTGGGCCTGACCCAGCAGGTGCTGCTGACCGGCGAGCGCGACCAGGTGGCGGACTTGCTGCCTGCCTTCGATGTCTTCGCACTGCCTTCACGCACCGAAGGCGTGTCCATCGCCTTGCTGGAAGCCTGCGCATCAGGCCTGGCCGTGATGGCCACCGACGTTGGCGGCAACCCCGAGATCATCCAGCACGAAGCCACCGGCCTGCTTGTGCCGCCCGATGATGCCGACGCCACGCTCAAGGCCTTGCAGCGCCTGCTTGCGGACGCTGGCCTGCGCGACAGACTGGGCCGCGCCACGCGCGAATGGGTGCGGGCCAACGCCTCACTCAACGCCCTGCGCCTTCGCTACGACGCCCTCTACCGCCAGGCACGTGGCGATGGCAGGCCTGCCGAACACTGACACGCGGCCAGACGAACACCTCCGTCTTCGGACGTGCAGCGCTTCGGCCACACATCAGCCGAGGAACTCGGCCAGCGTCTTGCGCAAGCGCCGCCCCATGGGCTCGTCATGTGAGCCATACAAGCTGGGCAGCGCAGCCGTTGCCCTGAAGCGCGCACTGTCGTGCATATGCTCGACAGCGATGCGGCGCATGTCGGTGCGGTCCCAGGTGCCGGGACGGTTGTAGCCGCCGTAATAGCTGAACGCGAACTCGACCCCGACGTCCGCCAGAGCCTGCCGCGTATCGGCGTTGAAAGCATCGCGCGCGCCGACCGGGTAGGCGAACCAGCGCATGGGCTCGCCCAACTCGTCCCGCAGGCGCTGCGCGCAGCCCTGGATCTCTGCCGCCTGCTCGGCGGCACTCAGGCGCGACAAGACCGGGTGGTTCACCGTGTGCCCGCCGATCGCCATGCCGCCATGGCGCATCTCGCGCACCATGTCCCAGGTCATCCAAACCTTGCGGGCTTCCTCGGGCGGGCAGCGGCCACTGCCTGTGGCTTGTGCCAGCCAGGTCATGTAGGCCGCACAATGCACGCCCCGCAAGCGCTTGTAGGTTCGCAGAAGGGCCTTGATGGTGCCCGCCTTCTCACCCGCTGCCAGCGACAGGGGCTCCGCGGTCCAGGGACCGGCAGGCAGGACGCTGACCGTGCTGCGCCGGATCATCCATGCAATCTCGTCCCACCAGGCCAGCACGCCCTCGTCCAGAAAGGACGTGGTGATGAAAAAGGTGGCCGGCACCTTTTGATCGCGCAACACCGGGAAGGCCAGCTCGAAGTTGTCGCGGTAGCCGTCGTCGAAGGTGACCATCACCGTGCGGCCAGCGGGCTCGCGTGACACGCGATCCAGTTCAGCAGGCCCGACCACATCAAAGTAGCGCTTGAGAAAGGCCATCTGCTCAGCGAAGCCCTCTTGGGTGGCGCTGTAGACGTCGTGATCGAAGGGCATCTCCCCCGACAACCGCCCGACGCGGTGGTAATTGAAGATCAGTACGCCCTTCCAACGCGCCAGGCGCCCCAGACCCTCACCTGCTACTCGGTCCAATACTTTCACCAGGACCTGAAGCTTGTCCATACAGCTCGCTTTCTCAGGTTGGCTGGTAGTAACCATAGACCGCACCAGAGCCCGGCCCACGTTGTTTGTTGAGCATGCCCATCACCACCGGGCAGTTCTCAAGGGTGGCGAAGGCCTGCTCCACGGTCGACTTGGGGGTCTTGTCGGCTTCGACCACCATCAGCACCTGGCCCATGCGGGCGGCCAGCACACGCGATTCGGTCGACGGCAGCAGCGGCGGCGCGTCGAAGATGACGATGCGGTCCTGGTAATGCGTGGCCAACTCAGTCAGCAGGTCTTCCATGGCCGTGCTCGCCAGCAATTCGGTGGTGCGATGGGTGGCATTGCCCGCTGGCAGCAAGGTGAGCTTGGGGATGTTGGTGCGCAACAGGACATCGGCCAGATCCTGGTTCGGATCGGTCAGCACATCCATCAGGCCTTTCGTCGAAGGCTGCCCCAGGCGGCTCAGCACGGAAGGCCGCACCACATCGGCATCGACCAGCAGCACGGTGTGATCCAGCTCCATGGCGATGCTCATCGCCAAATTGATGGCGGTGTAGGTCTTGCCCTCGCCCGGCAGGGCGCTGGTCACCATGATGAGATTGGCCCGCTCGATGGGCGCAGCCGACTCGCCCGCGGCGTTCTTGAGCAAGGGCCGCTTGACGATGCGGTACTCCTCCTCCCGCTGCCGGTCATCAGAACCCGGCACGAGGAAGCCCTTCTTGCGCAACATGTCCAAGTCGAGCTGGATCTCACGCGAACGGCGCGGCGACTGCGAGGCGGCCGCCTGCCGGCCCTCCCACCCCGGAGCCTGAGCCGATACGGCTGCGGTGGGCGGCTCGTCGGCAGCGCCGCCCAGCGGCGCGCGCAAGCCGGCGCCCCGCATGGCCGCAGCGGCACCTTGAAGAGCCTGAGCAGATGGCGAAGACGAGGAAGGCGGTGTTGGCGACTGGGATGCGCCCGAGGTGGGCGGCGCCTCTTCCGTCCCGGGCAGCGAGACCTCGACGCCCGCGCGCCGCAATTCTTCGATGCGCTTGATGGCCTGTTCGATGGTGTTCATGCGCGAGGCTCCTCAGACTCGGGACGGGCTGACGAAGATCCAGGCGATCCATGCCACGTTCAGGAAGATGAGCAGACCTGTCGCCCCCCCGAAAGCCACATGCTGACGGCGTTCCCGGCGCTTTTTCTCTTCCGGCACGAACATGGTCACCGCGCCCACCACCGGTCGGCCGCTGATCTCGCGCAACTGGTGGGTGCTGCGGACAGATGGGAAAATCAGGTCCAGCACGAATGCGACCGCCACCCCACCGGCCAATGCCGCCACCAGCATCAGGATGGACAGGATCTTGCGGTTCGGGAACACGGCGCCAGGCGCCACGCGGGGGGGCTCCACGATGCGGAAGTCAGCCAACTGCGCGCTCTGATCGAGCTTCACGCCCAGGGATGCCGATTCGCGCCGGCTGACGAGTTGGTCGTAGTTCTTGCGCAGCACATCGTAGTCGCGGTTGAGCTGGGCCAGCTCGGCCTCCACCTCGGGCAGCTTGCTGGCCTTGGCCCGTGTTTCGTCCAGGCGGCCCTGCTGCACACTCAGCTGGCTGCGCAAGGAGGCGACCTTGGCCTCCGCCTCGGCCAGCGCAATACGGATACGCTGGTAGACCGGGCTGGTGGCCGCGTTGCCGTGCGGGCGTCCGCTGCTGCGGCCACTTTGCGCGTCTTCCTTTTTCTGTCGCTCGAGCTGGGCAATGGTCCGGCGCGTGGCCACCACATCCGGGTGCTCATCCGTGTAGCGGCGCATCAGTTCATCCAGGGTCTTGCGTTGCGCCTCGATGCGCGAATCGATCTCGGACGTGGGCGACAGGCTCGAAGGCCCACCCAGCGTGTCAGGGGGCAGTTGCGGGTCTTCGTTGGCCAGTTCGCGTCGCAGCGCATCGCGCGACTGCTCGGCCGAGCCGAGCTCGACACGCAGGCGCGCCACTTCGTCGGAGAGCTGGGAGACGCGGGCAAAGAAGTCCTGGTTGGAGGTACCCGTGAACCCGAAATGCCGCAGCTTGAACTCCTTCAGGCGGTTCTCCGATTCGGCCAGCTTGCCTTCGAGCCCTCGGATTTCTTCGTCGATGAACCGGCGAGCTTCTTCGGAGTCCCGGCGCTTTTCGCCCACCCCTGAATCCACGAACAGCTCGACCAGCCCCTGCACCAGACGGCGCGCGCGCTGCGCATCGACATCGCGGTAGGAGATGGCATACAGGTTCTTGCCCATGGGCGTGACGCGGATCGCGCGGCTGAGGCGGTCCACCGCCGCATCAAACTGGCGGGGCGGCGGCTGCTGGAAACCGATGGCCGGCTCGCTGAAGAGCTGCTCGACATTGGGCCGCGAGATCAGGGTCTTGGCGAGCATCGCCACCTGTTGATCGATGTCGGGCTGGAAGGTGATGTCCTTCATCAGCGGCTGGAGCATGGTCTGCGTGTTCACGTAAACCTGTGCGGATGCCTCGAAGCGCTCGGGCACCACCATGGTCACCACGCCGCCGACGATCGCCAGGGGCCAGGCCACGGCCAACGCGATCCAGCGCCGGCGCCAGACGCCATAGGCGATCTGAAAGACTTTGTCGAGGAGGTCGTCCATGCTGATTCGAGTTTGAGGGCGGCCCCAAGGGGAGGCAAGGCGTACTTCCCCGGGCAGACATACCCTGGAAAGGTTAGAAGAAGGATTCCGGCACGATGATGATGTCGCCGGGCAGCACTTCCACATTCGCCGACATATCGCCGCGCTTGAGCAAATCTTTGAGCCGGATCCGGTATTGCGCGCCGTTTTCGGCATTCCTCAGCAGTACGGCGCCGTTGCCATCCGCGTATTCGGTGAGCCCGCCCACGCGGGTCATCACATCGAGCAGCGTCATGTTCTGGCGGCTGGGCACGCTTTGGGGCCGGACGGCCTCTCCGACGACCCGCACCTGTTCCAGCGCGGTGCCGGAGGTGTTGCCCATGCTGGCCACGGTCACCTCCGGGCCCTGGACATACTTGGAGAAAAGCTGCTCCAGGTCACGCGCCAGCTCCTGCGGCGTTCGCCCGGCGGCCTGGACATCCTCCGCCAAGGGCATCGAGATGCGGCCATCGGGGCGGACGGTGACCTGACCCGACAAATCCGGGTGGTGCCACACGAGGATCTGCAGCACTTCCAGGGCAGCGATGCGATACGTCCCGCCGGTGGCGGCCGCGGTGGCAGGGGCCGGCGGCAGCTTGGCACCGGTGCCGCAGCCGCTCAATATCGCGGCCATGACCATGGCCACCATCCACAAACCCCATCTCTTATGCATTCATCGCTCTCCGGGTATCAGCGCGGGCGATCAAGGCCGCCGAAGGCAGCAACACGAACAACCCGGCTTCAAGCAGGGGTTCCGACATATCCGCCGTCGGCACGCCCGCGATCCTCCAATTTACAGGTAATTCTGTCACAAACTGTAGCAAATGCTCACCCCCCGTGTGCACGGCGGATATGTGCGCTTCGCCCAGTGTGCCACTTGGGGCCGTATAGGGCGCCTGACAATGGTCATGTGCCCGGAAAAGTTCAGCCCACAGATACAAATAGCCCGAAGGAAACAAATTTGTGATCGCGGCGACATTTTCTGGGCAAATGTGGCGCCCATATTCTCCGTAGACGCGATGCGCCCCCCCCATAAGAGCGAAACAGGAAAGCCACACCGATTACCACATACCCGAATGGCAGGCGGAACGCCGCCGTCCCCAGTCACGCCGGACTGGAGCAACATATTCGCGCCTGCGCGCATATGCATTTCGATCCATGGCATGACGCAATCCGCCCCCCGCAGATGAGCGCCCCATAACCTTACAACTTCATGCATCTCGGGACACACGGCCCTCCCTCCCTGCCGTATCCTTGGTTTTCCCTAGAAATTCACGAAATCCACGGAAAATGAACCTCCAGAAGGGGACGTCACGGGAGGGGATACACCATGCGGCTGCTCCATATTGATGTTGCCCGAGGCTTATGCATCCTGCTGGTTGCACTCGGGCACAACACCACGCTGTCCCCTGAGGGAAGCGCGTTCAATCACATCCTGGGCCTGTTTCGGATGCCCATGATGTTCTTCATCGCGGGCACCTTTTTCGTCTCCCGCGTCCCTTTCGGTGAGCTGGCCTGGCACAAGGCAGACGCGCTCATCAAGCCTTTCATGGTGATGGCGCTCATCCAGGCACCGCTGCGCATCGCCTTCTGGGATGTCGACCCCGTCACCTACGGCCTGGGCGCCCTCAGCGCCAGCGGCAGCTATCTGATCTGGCTGTGTCCCTTGTGGTTCCTGCCGCACCTGTGGCTGGTGTTCCTGTTTTCCTGGGGCGTCATCCGTCTGAGCGAGCGTCTTTCCCTCAAGACGCCGGAGATGATCATGCTGATGGGCACGCTGCTGATGCTGGGCGTGCAGATCCTGCCGCTGTTCTGGCAGGTACCCGTCCAGGTGATGGGCCAGACCTTCACCTTGCAAGGCCTGCCCTTCTCGGCCGACCTGCTGCCCATCTCCAGCTTCTTCTTCCTGATCGGCGTGCTGGCCCGCCGAAGCTTCCACGAGATGCAATTCCGTTGGCCGGCCCTGCTGCTGTCCATCGCGGTGCTGGTCTGGACCATCCTGCTTTACTCCCCCACGATCTCCCTCTTCGGGCGCAACTACACCCACATCTTCGCGGGCACGGTGGCGGCGTTGGCCGGCACGGCCATCGTGGCGCAGTTGGCCGCCTTGCTCGTCAGGGTGCCCAAGGTCGCCCGATGGGTGGCCTTCTGCGGGGTCAACAGCCTCTTCATCCTGCTGTTCCATGCGCCCGCGCAGAACACCGTCATCAAAACGGCGGCCAAGTTGACGGGGCAGACCAGCCTGCTGGCCGGCGTGCTGGCCTATGGGGCATGCATCATGGCCTCGCTGGTGGCCGCGCGTCTGATTCGCCGGCATGTCTGGCTGGGCGTGCTCTTCCTGCCCATCAAGCAGGTCCGCAAGGAGCAGGCCGAGCACATGGCGCGCCGGCGTGCGAAGGACGAAGCCACCGGGGAGATGGAGCAGCTCGATCTGCAGCTCGATCAACCCGTGATGGCGCGGCGCGCCTGAGCCGCCGGGCGCAGCTCAGGTCAGGCTCAAGACAGCTTGGCGATCCAGCCCAGGGGCGCGTGGCGCATGTACCAGCCGACCAGCGTCCAGGGCCAGCGCGGCACACAGGCCTTGACTGGCTCGCGCTCGATGGCAGCCACCAGGGCCCGGCAGCCTGAGGCGGTGTCCACCATCAAGGGCGTCCTGGCCGCCTTGCTGCTGAGTTCAGTCTCGATGTAGCCGGGATAGATGGTGGTGACCTTGATCGGGGTGCGCAAAAGCTCGGCGCGAATGCCCTCGGTCAATGCCGCCAGGCCGGCCTTGGTGGCGGCATAGGTGGTCAGGTTGCGCGGCAGGCCCCGCATCGCGCTCATCGACGAAATCGAGACCAGATGCCCACTGTTCTGGGCGCGAAAGATCTCGACGGCCGCCTCGCACTGCGCCAGCGCGGCAATGAAGTTGGTCTGGGCGGTCTGCAGGTTCGCATCGAAGCGCCCCTTGCCGATTGGCTGCCCCTTGCCCAGGCCCGCGTTGACGATCACGCGGTCGATGCGCCCCAGATCCTGCTGGAAGGCGCGAAAGACCTCGAAGACCTGCTCGTGGTCGTTGACGTCCAGCGGACGCACGGCGATCTGAATGCCCGGGTGTCGCCCCTCCAGCTCCTGCTTGAGCGCCGTCAGGCGATCGACCCGGCGGGCACACAGCGCCAGATTGCGGCCCTTGGCGGCAAACTCACGCGCCATGCCCTCGCCCAGCCCGGAGCTGGCGCCGGTGATGAGGATGTTCTGTCTGTGTGCACTCATGCGGTCTCCTCGTTTTCTGTCTGGGGTCGTGCCGCGGCAGCCGCGGACTCAGTGCCAGCTGCTGGCGGCATACGACGCCATCGGCCGCTCTGCGAGGAAAGCCTCGACCGCCGCGACGGTGGCCCGGGGATCTTCCTCGTGGGGCACATGGCCGAGCTTGTCGAACACGACCAGGCGGCTGCCGGCGATGTCGCGGTTGAAGCGCCTGGCGTTCTCGATGGGGATGAGCCTGTCCTGCCCGCCCCAGATGATCAGCGTCGGCTGCGCGATCTCTGGGATCTGCTTTTCGAATTCCCCACCCTGGTTCTGCATGAAGCGCGCCGCAAGCGCATCCCGGTTGCCGGCGCGCAAACTCAGCTCGTAATAGCGCTCGATCAGCTCGGGTGTGACGCGCGAAGGATCGCCATACACATTGCGCACGCTGGAGGCCACCATGCTGCGCGGCAGCACATTGGCCAGCAGCGGCTTGAGCGCCGGAATCTGCGCCAGCTTGAAAGCGATGGGGACGGATTGGGCCTGGTAGTCATACCCGGCCGCATCGACCAGGACCAGTCTGGCGATGCGGCCCGGATGGTCGAGCGCCGTTTTCCAGGCCACGTAGCCGCCAAAGGAGTTGCCCGCCAGCACGACCTGCCCCACATTCAATTGATCGAGCAGCTGCGCCACGAAGTCGGTGTAGACGCCGATGTCATACCGGCCATCAGGGGTCGGGCCCGTCAGGCCGAAGCCCGGCATGTCGACCCGGATGACGCGATGCCGGTCTTTCAGCGCGGCCACCCAGCCATCCCAGGTGTGCAGGCTGGCCGAGGTGCCGTGCAGCAGCACGATGGGCAAGGGGTCCGCGCGGGGGCCTTCGTCGCGCACATGCGCCTGCATGCCCCGGATCTGGATGAAGCGCGAGGGCTCGGGCGCCCATCGCGCCTGAAGCGCGGCCACCGGTTTGTCGGGCGCCCAGGCCAGCCAGAGCCCCACGCCCGCAGCCGCGATGAGCAGCCCGATCACGAGCCCCAATCCTTTGAAAACCGCCTTCATGCCTCGCCTTCCGTATGCCTTGCCAGGAGGCCCCGAGTATCCCTCAGCGATAGCTCAGCAAAGAAGGCTGGTGTCCCTCCACATGCCCGTGCTCGTTCACCGAAATCAGGTGCAAGCCGTCGCGCCCGGCCTGGATCTTGGTGATGCCGACATTGGCCAGGGTCCAGTTGATGGTGAAGGCCTGCGCATCGTTGAGGCCCAGCAGGTGCGCGCAGATCGCGCTGATCGTGCCGCCCGAGGTGAAGACCAGGGTGCTGCCCTTGGGCGGCGTCATCTTCACGAGCTCATCCAGCGCCGAGATCACCCGCAGCTTGAATACCGTCCAGGGCTCCTTGTATTCGTCGGCATGGTGGCCATCGACCCAGCGGCCCACCGCGTCCTGGAAGAACTTCTGGAAGCTGCGGCGCGGGTCCCCCGAGGCGGCCATCTCGCCCATCATCACCAGCTTGTCGGCGTAGCGTGGCTCGGCCACCTCGATGACGTTCTCGTGGTCGAACTCGTTGACACCCGCATGCTGCCGCAGCCCCTGAACGAGCGCCAGATCCAGGTCCATCTCGGCGAGCGCCCCCGAAGCGGTTTCCAGGTGGCGTTGCATCGTGCCGCTGACAAGCACATCGGGCTTGACACCCCGAGACCGGAGCGCCTGCCCCACCACGCGGGCCTGCTGATGGCCAAGGGGGGACAGCTGGTCGTAGTTGTTCGAGCCGAAGGACGCCTGGCCATGGCGGATGAAATAGATGGCACCCATGTGTCTTGCCCTTGTGTGTTGCCCGGATGTCTGTTTGCGCTGGTGGGCTGTGGCTCAGGACTTGGCCTGACGGATCAGCGCCTTGCAGCGCCAGTCAAGGTAGTTGGCCAGGATCCAGAAGTTCTTGAACGCGGGATTGCGCGTCTGCCCGTGGTGATAGCGGTAATAGATCTGCTGCACGATCACGGCCAGACGGAACAGGCCATAGACCTCGTAGAAAGTCCAGTCGGCGCGGTTCATGCGGATGCCACTGCGATCCAGGTAGTACTCGACCACCTCCTCGCGGCGCAGCATGCCCGGCATGTGCGTGGGCTGGCGGCGCGTGGCCTTGAGCAGCGCGTTGTCGTCATCGTGAATCCAGTAGGCGAGGGCGTTGCCCAGGTCCATCAGCGGATCGCCCAGCGTGGCCATCTCCCAGTCCAGCACGCCGATCACATGGGTCGGGTCTTGCTCCGACAGGATGACGTTGTCGAAACGCCAATCATTGTGGATGACGACGTTGGCGACGTCCTCGGGCGTGCGCTCCTTCAACCAGGCCATCACGCGCTTGTAAGAAGGCACGTTCCACGTGCGCGCACGTGTGTAGCGCTCGCTCCAGCCCTCGATCTGGCGCCGGCAATAACCGCTGCCCTTGCCCAGGCTGTCCAGCCCGCTCACCTTGACATCGACACGGTGCAACTCAAGCAGCTTGTCCAGCACATTGGTGCACAAGGTGCGCGTCGTCGCCACATCCAGCTTCAGGCCACGCGGCATGTTCTTGCGCGGAATGATGCCGGCGATGCGCTCCATCACATAGAACTCGCTGCCCGTGACGGACTCGTCCTCGCACAGCCCGATCATCGTGGGCACCACCGGATAGACCGGCTTGAGCGCCTGCTGCACCCGGAACTCACGCCCCATGTCATGCGCGCCCTTGGCCTTGGTGCCGGCTGGCGGGCGACGCAGGATGTAGTCACCATTGGCGTACTTGAGCCGGTAGGTCCAGTTCGAAGCCCCGCCCGAAAACTGCGTCACCTCCGCCTGCCCCTGCAGATGCGGCACCCGCGCCTTCATCCAGGCATCGACCCGCGTCATGTCGAGCTCTTCGCCCGCACGCACACGCCCGCCCTTGTCCTGCATGTCAGCGCCGCCGGCATTTCGCCCAGCCCCCTCACCCAACCGCGGCAATCCCGCACTGCTCATCCCAATCGCTCCCAGCCAAAACGCTTCACAAAAGCGCACTCGCCACCCAGTCCGATCAACCTGGCAATACCCCAGCTGCCACCCTCACGCACCACCCGCCGCACACCCGACCGGATCAAGCGACCGCCAAGGATCCGGCTCCGCCGGTCCTCAGGCGGTGCCCCCTGGGGGGGCGGCCGAAGGCCGTAGGGGGGGGGTTATTTAGAAATGCCGTATTTCATCAACTCGAGCCGCGCGATCATGCCCTTGTGCACCTCATCCGGCCCATCGGCCAGCCGCAGCGAGCGTGCCTGACCCATGAAAGCCGTCAGCGGCACGTCATGCGACATGCCCATGCCGCCGTGCATCTGGATGGCCCAGTCGACGACGTTCTGCAGCATGGTGGGCGCCACCACCTTGATGGCCGACACATCGGTCAGCGCCCCCATCACGCCCACGGTGTCGATCTTCCAGGCGGCCTGCAGCGTCAAGAGGCGAGCTTGGTCGATGGCCACGCGGTGTTCGGCGATGCGCTCGCGGTTGCCCCCGAGGTTGATCAGCTGCTTGCGAAAGGCCGTGCGCGCGATGCCCCGTGTGATGGCCAGCTCCAGCGATTTCTCGGCCGCGCCGATGCAGCGCATGCAGTGGTGGATGCGACCCGGGCCCAGGCGCCCCTGGGCGATCTCGAAACCACGCCCCGGCCCCGCGATGAAGTTGGCCACCGGCACGCGCACATTGTTGAAGTGCACCTCGCCGTGGCCATGGGGCTCGTCGTACTCGCCGAAGACCGGCAGCATGCGCTTGATCTCGACACCCGGCGTGTCCATGGGCACCAGCACCATCGAGTGCTGACTGTGGCGGCCCGCATCCGGGTTGGGCGTCAAGGCCATGAAGATGCCGATCTTGCAGCGTGGGTCACCCACGCCGGACGACCACCACTTCTTGCCGTTGAGCACGATCTCGTCGCCCTCGATGACGGCGGTGGCCGCCATATTGGTCGCGTCCGAAGAGGCCACGTCCGGCTCGGTCATGAAGAACACCGAGCGGATTTCGCCGTTCAGCAAGGGCTTGAGCCACTTCTCCTTCTGCTCGGCGCTGCCGTACTTCCACAGCACCTCCATGTTGCCGGTGTCGGGCGCATTGCAGTTGAAGATCTCGGGCGCCATCATGCTCCTACCCGTCTCTTCGGCACTGAAGGCGTACTCCAGCACCGACAGGCCCGCGCCCAGCTCGGGATCCGGCAGGAAGAGGTTCCACAGCCCCTCGGCCTTGGCCTTGGCCTTGAGCTGCTCGACACGGTCGGGCACCTTCCACTGCGTCCAGTCACCGCCATGGCGCTGGGCCAGGATGCCTTCCCAGTGCTCATGCTCCACGGGCTCGATGTGTTCCTTGATGAAGGCACGCACCTTTGCGGCGGTTTGCCGGGCGCGTTCACTGGGCTGGAAGTCCATGCGGGTTCTCCTGTTCGGGCAGCGGGGGACGTTTTCGGGAATCGCCCAGGATGCTACGCCCGGCGAGGGCCTGCATCAAATGATGTCTTTTCATGCCAGGTCATGCACACCCTGCATGGCTCTGGCGGCCCCGCGGGCGACGCTCTCGCGCATCCAGCGGTGCACCGGGTCGGCGTCCCGGTCGGCATGCCAGTACATCCAGATGCCCAGGGGGGGCAGGGCGGCCGGCAGCTCGCGCAACACCAGCGGCAACGCCTCGGTGAGCTGGCGCGCATAGGTGCGCGGCAGGGTCAGCAGGGCATCGCTGTGGGCCACCACCTTGGCGGCGGCGAAGTAGTGCTGGCAGCGCAGCACCACGTCCCGCTCGCCGCGCCCCATCGCCGCCCACACCGACTGCAGCGGATCGGGCTGATCGGGTTGCAGGGTCACCATCACATGGCGCTGCCGGAAATAGGCATCGAGGTCGAACTTGCGGCGCATCAGCGGGTGGCCCTTGCGCATCAGCACCGCCAGGGTTTCGTCGGCCAGGCGCAGGCCCTTGATGCGCCCGCTCAGGCGGCGCTGCCGGTCGATCACCAGATCCACTTCGCCTTGCGTCAGGGCCCGCTCCAGCTCATCGCGCGGCACGCGCACGCTGGCCAGCCGCACGCGTGGCGCCGCTTGCGCCAGACTGGCCATCAGCGGGGGCAGGGTGATGGCTTCCAGCACATCGCGCATGCCCAGGCGCAGGGTCATCTCCAGAGTCTGGGGGTCGAACTGGTCGGCCTGCAGCACCAGAGTCTGCAAGCCCCGCAGGTGGGCCTGCACCTCGCCGATCACGCGCCGCGTCAGTTCGGTGGGGACCATGCTGTTGCCGTGCCGCACGAACAGCGGGTCACCCCAGAGGCGCCGCAGGCGGGCCAGGGCGTGGCTGACGGCCGGCTGGCTCAGGTGCAGGTGGCGGGCCGCGCCCGAGATGCCGCCATGCACGTACACGGCATCCATCACGCGAAACAGATTCAGGTCGACACGGGTTGTGGGCATGGCCATGGGCGAAACCATACACCCAGCCCGAATGGGGCCCTTTCGGCCCGCTTTTGCGCACCTTTTTGCCACACCCGCCCATGCGGGGACAGCCCGCCCGCGCCATAATGTTGCATTGCCGATTGCACGGCGATTTCGGAGCGATCACCTTGGACAGTCACCCTTGGTGACCGCCCTCTCCAGCCACCCACGGCGGGAGCGGGCGGACACACCACATCACCCAATCCCACCCCAACTGCGTGCCGCCCGGGCTGGCCTGTTTGCCCGTGGCGCCCCCGTGCTGGAGCCCCCATGCTCAACGTTTTCACGCTGGCCAACGGCCGGCTGTTTCAGGAAGAAATCGACAGCCTTGACGAGCTGACGCCCGCTCGTCCGGTCTGGGTCGACCTGGAAGACCCCACCCCCGAAGAAAAGGGCTGGATCGCCGTCAAGTTCGGCCTGGTCATCCCTGGCGACATCATCGATGACGACCTGGAGGAATCGGCCCGCTTCTACGAAGAAGAAGGCGCCATCCACATCCGCACCGACTTCCTCATCGACGATGACGAAAGCCCGCGCAACGTCCGGGTGGCCTTCATCCTGCATGACAACGTGCTGTTTTCCGTCCACCGGGAAGACCTGCCCGTCTTCCGGCTGCTGCGCATGCGCGCGCGCCGCATCCCTGCGCTGATCGAAGACGCCAAGGATG
>CAYPUS010000008.1:0-30180 GCA_964413815.1 uncultured Aquabacterium sp.
ATGGTCAGAAGGTCAGGCGTAGCTTGCAAGATGGGACGGCCAGACGCTCACGCTCGGCGTATTCCGCCTTGTTGTAGATCGCACGCGTACCTCTTTGTTCATGCGCCAGGCACTTCTCGATCCAGTCACTGTTGAAACCAGCCTCGTGCAACAACGTACTGGCCGTTCGACGCAGGTCATGTACGGTGAAAGACTCAAAGTCCTCTTTGTCTTCACGAATCACTTTGATGGTCGCATCAATGACCCGATTCAGCGTTGCCGAACTGATCGGTTGCCTCATCTCATAGCGACCTGGATGCAGGTAAGAGCTGGCACTGAAGCAAGACTTGAAGGTAATTAAAATGTCCAGCGCCTGCTGGCTCAGATAGACATTGTGAGGACGGCCTGCTTTCATCCGCTCCTTTGGAATGGTCCAGATCGCGGCTTCAAAGTCGACCTCGTCCCACGTGGCTTCGATGAACTCCGACTTGCGCACCAAGGTCAGCAATAGGAGCTTGATCGCCAAGCGCAAGGTCGGCAAAGTTGCGGTGCGCTCCAGCGCCTTGAAGAATGTCTGGATCTCGTTTGGAGACAAGGCTCTGTCTCGTGGCTTGAAAGTGGCAATGGCGCTTGGGCGGATTGCCTCAGCAGGGTTCGCTACATCCATGCCTCGTGCTTGGACATATCTGAAAACCTGAGCCACGATTTCCCGCGCATGCACAGCCGGTGCGGCAGCCCCCCGCTCCTTGATCGTGTCGCACCGCGCCATCAGCAGCGCAGGCGTGATTTCTTCAAGTTTGAGTCGCCCGAACTCTCCGGCCAAGTTGCGGTCGTAAACGGACTTACGCATCGCTCTTGTGGAGTCGGCCAGATCGGCTTCGGCAAAATACTTTTCCGCCCAAGCGCCAAATGTCAGCGCCTCTGCCGCGTCAACCCTCTTTTTGACCTTTGATCGAGATGGGCTCTCGCCCTGCTGCAGGGCTCGGTGTGCACGTGACAGCAGCAACCGCGCCTCAGACAAAGACAAGGACATCCCATAGTCCAGTGACTCAAGTGCCCTTGTATTGCGGGCACCGATGTTCGAGTCATACCGCCCTATCACCAGCGTTTCACGTCGCCGGTTGAACTCGTAGTCAAACCGAAAGCTGATCACGCCAGTCTTGGTCACGGCCACGTACAGGCCCTGCTGATCAGCGACCTTGTAGAGCTTCTCGCTTGGCTTGAGAGCGCGCAACTGCATGTCAGTCAACATGATCTCCTCCAGCTCTGATACCGTACCCGATACCGCAACACCAATCACGGTATCACAAAGAGCTTTCCTGGTCACCTCTGCTTGATACCGCCCCCGATACCGGTAAAACCATCGGGCTTGGATGAAACGACATGAGACCTGGATGGACGATAACCTGTTGATTTACATGCAGTTATTCTAAAAAATGGGACGACAAGACACGCCGTGAAACCAGCTCAAATCATTCCCACTCGATCATTTCCGGCACCTTGAGAGCCGCATGAACACTAGGTTTTTGAAGTTCCAAGATTTCTTTCTACCGTCATTTTTACCGACGCTGGAAGGTGGTGATTGCAACGATGGTTGCCGGTCAAACGACAGCCATAACGCGGTTTCTAGTGTACACGGCGAGCCTGAAAACTGTGGGGGACAGGAACACCCCTCGGGTTGCAGCTTCCAGCACGTCGGGCATGAGAACCTAGCGGTTGGGGTGCCGCCTTGAGCCGCGCCAGTCTACAGAAAGAGTCAACATGCCCAGATGATCCTCGGCCACCCACTGCTCGGCGTGCGCATCTGGCAAAGTAGACGCAGTTCATTGGGCGGTGGTCACACGGACTCGCTTTGCAAGCCGCCTCAGGCTTGGGCATAAGGGGACGTTTGCAGGACCTATTTGCGCGACGACCCAATCAAAGTGTGGTTCCCATACCTGCATCCGCGCTAGGCGTAGCGCATCAAGAACTGTTTTAGACAGCCGCTCTTTGCCCAGCACCAGCCCTACAGGCGCATACGCGAGGATGTCGACCGTCGTTGCAATTGTCAGAGAACCGAAACTCTCACCAGCCACTCGCCTGGCCTTTTTTTCGTCGATTGCCGCGACCAGTCCATTGCGGTGAGCGAACGCCAGAGTGGCGGCCTCTCCGTCCCCAAGCGAGTCGGACGTTGAGCCCGACACAATAGAGATGAAGCTTTCGAGCGCTTCATTGTCCAACTCCACGACATCCAGTTTCCCGCTGTCGATGAGCTCAACGAGCTTCGCCGACTCCCCGTGACCATTCTCTGCACCCCCTTTGATTTCGCCGATCACGGTTTCGGTGACACAGGTGAGGCCCGGTAATGCCTGCAAAATCGCTTCTGCATGGCCGGTGGCCAGCAAGTTGATGATGATGCTGGAGTCGAGAACGAGAGTGGGCGATTGCTCAGTTAGGCAGCTTGAAAAGGTCATCTACCTCATCCTCTTGAGCCTCATCGAGTAGTTCTCGCACCATCTCACGGCTTAGCTTGAGCAAGTCCGACATCTGCCCCTCACTGAGCAGATCCCTCTTCCAAGCCTCGATGGCCAAGAGGTACAACCGCGACGATTGCTGTGGTTGGACAGCTGGGAACTCATTGCCATCCTCCCCTAGCACTTGGCGGACTTGCTCGTCGGTGATCCCGCCGTTGTCTTGGAACCAATCCCACGTTCCCTTTTTCGTTAGTCCAAGTTCTTCCAGCCTCATGACCATGGCCTGGCGCGACACGCTGAAGAAATTGGCCAGCAAGATGATGTGCCGACGCGTCAGGTGCGACGACCCAATCGTCACCTCCTTGAACTTCTCCATGACCGTTCTCGTTGGAGTCATAAATGCCCGCGCAAACGCATTGGCATATCGCTCCTCTCGCGAATTGTCGTACATCTCGTCCTGATAAATCTCAGGTCTGCGGCGAGTGGCAATAAAGTGCCCCAACTCATGGCTCCCTGTCTGATTGCGCCTATCTCGGCGGTGGGTCGAGTTGATGAGCATGCAGGCACCCACAGCATCGTCATAGGCGAACAACCCAGACACCTTGCCGTCAAGCTTGCGCGTGTACACCCTGATGCCTAATTGCAACTCCAAGATGACGTATAGGTCACGGATAGGTCCATCCCCCAACCCGAGCCAGTTACGCAGGTTGAGTGCATCCTGTTCGGCCTGTTGGCGCACATCTCCGGCCAGGATGCTCTTTTCGGCGGGATAGTTGTAGGTCTTTTGAACACCAAGAATGTTCTCAAGCTCGACCTCCGCCTTGACCAAGTCGTTGAGCAACCTTGCTGCCGTATCTATACATGGTTCGCCAGTTTCAGCGAGTGTGCGAAACCGAGGTACGAGGTCCACATGGACAGACTCACGACGCAGGATTGAATTGACGGACACGCCGTAGGACCTGCACAGGTCCTGCAGCTCCATGAGCTTGGCAGCGCGGTGCCCCTTCTCGATGGCCACCAACGTGGTTCTTGAAAGTCCGGCAGCCTTCGCAGCCACGTCTTGCGTCAGGTTAGCGGTCTCCCGCGCGCTTCTAAGTCGCTCGCCGAGCTCAAATTGGCTCAGTTCATAGTTCTCTTTAGTCATGATGCACTACTACGTATCCACTGCCTCACGAAAGACCTCGGTCCAAGGTCCTTCGTGAAGGCTGACCATTCCTTGGCGTGTTGCCGCAGGAGCCGGTCAAGCTTTTGCGACACGCTGACGGGGCTCTCCCCGAGGGACTCAGCCAGTTCAAAATTGCTTAGTCGTCTGGTCAGTTGGTAGTCAGACCTACTTTGAAGCCCTGCTAAGTGCTCGAAGTGGAGAACCCCGGCAACTGAGTACTGGCGCAAGGCGTTGGTAAAAAGGTCAAAGTCCTTGGACGCCCCCGCTTCCCAGGTCTTGGTGCTTAAGGACTCCCATACGTAGACATCCGTTGCCTCTTTCAGACCTGCCGCATGGACGCTCAGGCGCCGCAGTATGCATGCAGCGCAGATCCCGCATTGCCGCCTTGTTCCATTAAATCCAATTTGGCGCGAGGTTTGCCAACAAGAACGGGTCTTGTTCCACTTGGAGCCGCCTTCGCAGTTTTCGACGAACTCCCTCAAGGTCTCGCCTTTGGTCATCCACAGGCGCGGGAACTTGTACTTGAAACGGTAGCCCAGCAAGGCATACACGAAGCGCTCCATCCTGGCAGTGAAGGCCGGATGATTTCGATAGTCTTCGTAGCCATGTCCCACGGGCAGCAGGACAGGAGCAAGCGCGCCTTGCCCGCTCTCAGGAATGATGGCCACAGGCACGTCAATCAGGTACCCAGCCATTGCAGAAATCAGGCTGAACTTGAATCCTCTACTGCGCGCGCTGCTCTCACCATCCTTCTTCGCGATTTTCACTTTGTAGGGAACCGCATGAAAGGGCATCTCTTTTCGTTCTTGCCTTGAGATGTCGCGCTCGCTGGTGCCGATGCGCACACGCACTACCCGCCCGTTGAGCTTCTTGCCTTCGAGCGCCGCCACTGCTTGCGAATCCATGCCGTCGCTGTACGCCATGACGGCCTCCGCGTTCATCGGAAACTTCATCGTCTCCTGCGCTGGAGGAGGCACCGGGACCTTCCGCGTACGAAATACGATTTGCCAGTCGTCGCCAGTCAGCAGGTTCAATGCCTCCGTCAGCGCCCCGTGAGCGGCCTTGTCCGTCCACTTGTGAACATCGTGCACAGGCACATGGAGAATGAACTTACGGCCCCAGTTCATGGAACTGCGCACCAGGGTGCGGTCGCAGAACTCCACGGCGGCAGCGACCAGAAAAGCGTCATAGATGACTGGATCCCATCGATGGGTCGAGAAAGACTCTAGCGCCTCCGTTTCGAACCTGATGTCCCTGCCAATTCGACAAGGAACGGCGCCTCGCTTGCAAGCACTATCTTCTTCGAAGACATCGACGGTCATCTCTTTGGGCTCATAGATGGTCACAGTCGCACCCCTTCGTCCAGTCCGGTGCTTCTGGTCGTTGGCCGGATCCTGGTGGTACGTGCTTCGACAAGGATGTTACCCAGCGAACCAATCGACAACGAGTCGATAGCCTCTTGAAAGCGACGAACTACCTTGTTAGCCCTGAACTCGCTCGTCTTTTCGAGGTAGTGCTCGTGAAAGGCCCTCAAGTTGGCTTGACCGCGCATCTTCGCGGCCACGCCAATTGCAATGTTGAAGCTCTCGGGCTCTAACTTGCCCTCGCTGACTAGCATCTGGCTGCACTTGACAGCGTTTTGCCCAAAGACCGACCCAGCAGCGAGAGAACGAGCGAGGTTCAACTGGTACATCGCAATTTCTGGAGAGCCCAGAGAATTGCCCTCGCAATCGAAGACACGCTTGATGGCCTTAAGCAAGGCACCAGACACCTCATTGAAGTCGCTTACGAGTGCGCTGGTGGCTGCATGAGTGACCTCCGCTTGTGCGTATGCAGCGTTGTCGCAAAGCTTAGCCAACTGTCGCCATGGCTTCCTAAGGCCAAGGCTTCTGTGCGGTCCGTCACTCATTGGATGCCCTCCATTTGTCAAAGTTTATGTTTTTTTTCTAGACTTTGTCAAATGATTCGTTTGACTGAATACAAACCCGGGCTACCAGGGCATAGTCAGGGACACCTTTTGCAGGCGGTGCCCATCGATACATGAACTCGACCTCCCTTTGCTCGGGGCTAGCCTGCACTGCAGGCTATCGAGTTTTATTGGAAAGCCACATGGGCACCTCATCGGCCACTTGCAAACGACGAGATGCGCCTAAGCTAAGGGGCTGACGGGAGGGGTTCCCGGGCCATACGTGCTGAGGGAGGCGATGACATGTCAAGTGCAGGTTCTGTTGTAGACGGCAAATACAAGGTTACGGGGCTGTGTAGTTCTGCTGGAGGCATGGGCACGGTCCTGTTCGTCAGTCCACTCGCCTTGCCTGACACGCGGCTCGTTCTCAAATATTGCAACCACACCGACGACGACACGAAGAATCGATTTCGACGTGAAGTCCGGGTTATGCAGAGCTTCAACGGAAGCCCCTACGTTGCCCCAGTCCTGGATGCGAACCTAGAACACTCGCCGCCCTACTTTGTCATGCCGTTCTTCGAACATGGTGATCTGATGAATCAGGCTGCGCACCTTCGACAAGACCTGGCGGTGGCGGAGCAATACCTAAATAGGATGATCGACTGCATCGAGCAACTACACAGCAAGAACGTCTACCATCGAGACATCAAGCCCCAGAATTTCCTCGTAGGGAACGGCACCTTGGTGGTGTCCGATCTGGGCTTGTGCGTACAACCGAACTCGGCTACTGCGTTCACCCGCACATCCGTATATGGCGGCACACCCGGATACATGCCACCGGAGTTCTTCGCGGGAGGATTCCGCCATGCAGATGCCTCAGATGACATCTACATGTTAGGCAAGACGTTTTTTGTACTGCTCAGCGGCTTAGACACACCAGACTTGACGCCGGGGCTCCTTCCGCCCCCGCTTTTTGTGGTCATTGAGCGCGCCTGCGCCCCGGACAAAGCACGCCGCTACCCATCGCTTTCCGCCTTGCGCCAAAGTCTAACTCTGGCCTTTAGCGTAATCCTTGGGCGAGCCAATGGCTCCGGCGGAGTGTTGGGAACACAGCAGGCAATCATCGATCGATGGCAGTCCACGAACCAAACTGACTTACTTGAACTGGGGCAGTTCATTGACGAGTTGTCCATGCTCTCACCCAGCGAACGCCACCGGGTATGCATAGACATGCCCTCCGACTTGTTCTATGCGATTGCCGAAGCGCCGTTACCCCCTGGACGGTTGGCAAGCTTCATTCAGGGCTATCTTGAAATGTCGCAGCACGCAGAGTACGGTTGGAGCTTTGCCGAAACAGTCGCCGACAACATGTCCATCTTGTTTCACTCTCAGCATGTCTTTGAGTCAGACAAGGCAGACGCGCTGAAAGCCGCAATCATCGCCGCCGATCGGCAGAATCGCTTCGCTGCCATGGACACCTGCAAGGCCATGATTGCTTCGGTCCAGGACAGCGGTCTTGCTCACCGAGTGTATGAACTCATGTTGGAGCATCCCAGCTACTTCATGGAAAAAATGGACCCCTTGACTTGCCGATCCCCTGCTGTGCGGCAAGCCATCGCGATCCTCAAGGCCAATGCCGAAGCGGTCCAGCAGCAATCAACGATGGGCAACCCCTTCCCCTCGTAAAACATTTTTGATCGGCATAAAGCGATCAGATCAGCGGCAACACGACTAGATCCGTCTATTGATCGCTTGCTAAGCGTCCATATCCGTTGATAGGTTCGACGAGGTATGTGGCTACCTTCAGCAGCGGATCAGCAAGACAAGTCTGGCCAAGCTGAACACCAGCAAAGGCAGACCTTCATTTTCAAGCTACGCCGACCACCTCAGGAAGAACGCCTGACGCGCTGCGTGCCACCCATCGGAGAAACCTCTTCGACAGCTTTCTGATCAGTCCGCGATGGACGGCCCGAACAAATCGTTGGTGATCTGTTCCCCGCGACCTACCTCCTCCCCTTGCTGATCACCGCCTGAGCGAGACGCCACGATGGAAACGATGTGCCCGCTCTGAATGAGCAAGCCATCGTATGCAAGCACCCTCAGTCGATTGATCCTCTTGGTGCCCTTGGGGAACTGGATCAGATCGTCGTACAGCCTGGGGTGATCGGCACGCGCCAATTCAAACACCAGCCGTATCGGTTCCCCACTGACCTTGGCGTTGGCATTCATGGCTTGCTCCCCGACGGCGTCGCACCTTGATCAGCCCGTGGCGCGGCCATCACCGTTCGCGCATAGTTCTGCCCTGCCAGTTGAAAGCCCCGCACATTGGCAAACATGGGTTCCTTGACCTCATGGATCTTGTGATTCGGGAACGCAGCCTTCACCGCCTTCTTGAACAGGAAGGCACCGCCGCCAACCAGGATGATGTTCTGCAAGCTATGTGGCGATTCAATGTACTGCTTCATCGCCGACACAGCCTGCTGCGCCACCGCCTCAGCCATGGGCATGAACCTGGTGATGTCGTAGGACTTCTGAAAAATCACAGGCTGCTTGCCCGTTCGCAAGGCCAGATCGATGGCGTCGAGGTCGCGATAGGGGCTGCCGATGTCCTTGCTGATTTCGGCCGCGATCAGGCGCAGCACATCCGACATGCCACGGTTGAACGAATGGCTTTGCTTTTGCACCTGCCTCATGCCCCTGGCCACCAACCAGTCGAAGGTTCGTGAGCCTGGGTCGATGATCAAGCTCTGCTCATTGCCGATGGTGGCCATCTTCTTGTGCACCGATGCGTAATGAGCCAACGCCCCTTGAGGCTGCGCCACAGCGAGTGCCTTGACGACAGTCACCGTCTTGCCACCCCCAACTTCATGCGTTCCCGTCATCGCTTTCTCCAGCGCCGCCTTCTTGAGGTGCAACAAGGCCACGGGCAGGCCCACCACCAGGAGGTCGATGCGACTTTGCTTCATCAGATGCAAGGCGCCTCGGAGCAAGGCCATGTACTCGGGCGTGTCGGTGTACTCGTCGTGCAATTGGGTTGCACGCACGGAATCGGCCACCAGGTGGACATCGGGCCCGACCTCGTAGAACAAGTGTCCAATGGGGATGGACACGGTTTTGCGCCGCTCGGATGCCGACCAGGCCTGAGTCTCGCTGGCGCTCGGGTAGGCAATGGAAGGAAAGCTGGCGCAGCGGATCTCGGTGCCCTCCGTGCCAACGACGTATTTGGTGTTGCCTGATCCGACATCCACCGCTCTGACGATCAAATCCATGATGAGCCTCCAAGGCGTGGGTTCATGAGCGATCAGCATCAGCAAGCTGACACGATCCCGCCACGGCAAACCCCGACTCAGAACACATGATTTCGGCATCGGTGCAGATTCACTGTCAGCCTGCATGCGCCGCAATGACATTAGCCTGTTGCCAAACCCTCGCGCTCTTGGTTCTGGGGTCGCGTGTGTCACCACGTTCTCATTCGAATGACACTCGTCAACCCCTGTCGCCACGCCCGAGGCAGGCGCCATCGAGGTCCACCTCAGCCCATCGAGAACCTGTGTTGGGAACCAGAGGCAGGATTTTTTGATGTCAAGCCCACGGGCTGTCTGGCGCCCAAGCCATATCAGTAAATAAGCACGGCTCAAGGGCATGTTGCGCGTACCAAGTTCGCCACGCACAAGGCCCCGGCAATGGGGACCATTGCGGTTGCGGGCCTTGACCGAAAGCTTCCCGGCGAGTCCACTACAGATTCCCGAGAGCCGTCCTGGCTCTGCTCCTGATGGAGCAAAAGGCGTCGCAGTCGTTACCTGCCCTCCAAGCTCTGGTCCTTGAACCGGAATTCGCCATCGCCCCTGAGGTGATGGCCATGAGGTCTTCTTCGCAGTGCATGCACCGATGGCCCAGCCAACTCCCAGAGTTGGGCGTTCCTGAAACGCGCCACGGTCTTCGAGCACGCAGTCGGCACCCGATGCCGAACCGCTGTTCCCGCCATCCCTTGAGCACGCGCCTTTGCGCACCGCACGGTTGTGTTTGCCTCTTTAGGCTCCCCGTGCGACCTCGCTCATGAACTCGGCACCGTCCTGGACTTTCGGTCAGGGGGGGACCCATGCGAGTGGATGGCGCTCCGAATCCAGAACTGATCCACCACAGACGCGAAAGGCCAGACCTCCGCGCCGATGCTGCCCTTGCCCCTGAGGCAAACCGGCATCACCAACCCCATGGCTGCAGAAATGCACAACTGGGACGGATCACCCGTTTCGTTTTTAAGAAAGACCGAGTTGGCCGGTGTCGATGCATCACTGCAGGCACACCGACCGACAAACCTTTGGGTAGGCGCCGCACCCGTCGTGGTTGCGTGCGGCGCTGAATGCTTGACCACGAACCGATGGGGCGACGGAATCCGCACCATTGGCGATCTCCATGGGATTCCACCTTCACTCACGACCAACCCGCTGTTCGGGCGGCGGGCCCTTGACCATGGGCACACATCATGTCTGACTCATCCCCCCCTCGATCCACAACGCTCAGATCACCACGGCGCCGGGTTCAGGAAGCATCCAGCCCGGGGCGCTCAAGCCAGCACCAACCCGCACGCCGTCAAAGCTGGGCGGGCAAGTCGCCCCAGGACATCCTGGCCCACTACCCCACGGGCAAGACGCCACCGCTCAAGGTGCTGGAGGTGTTGATCGAACTGTTTAACACCCTGCACACCTCGATGGCCAAAACCGTCTCACACAAAACACGGCAGGAGCGCGCCCAATTCCTGCGCCGATTCTTTCGGGACTTGAAGACCAAGGCCGGGTTCAAGACGGTGCCTGACCCGCGCAACCTGGGGCAAAAGCACATCCGGGCCATGGTGCAGGTCTGGCAGCAAGAGCACCTGGCCCCGGCGACGATCCAGACCTACCTGAGCTTTCTGCGTGGGCTGGCCATGTGGATGGGCAAGCATGGCTTCGTGCGATCACCAGACCACTACGGCTTGAGCGTTGACGAATACCAGCGCCATGAGTACGCCAGCCGGGACAAGGGGTGGTCGGCACAAGGGGTGGACATCGACACTGTGATTGCCCAGGTCTGTGAGCACGACCGCTTTGTGGGGGCCTCGTTGCGGCTGATCCGCGCCATGGGACTGCGGCGCAAGGAATCGGTGCTGTTTCGGCCATTTGAGAGCATCGTGCCCTTCGAGTCCACGGGCCTTCCGCCCGTGGACAAGTCGGCAGATCGATACGCCAGGATCAAAGGCAAGGGAGGCCGGGTGCGTCACATTCCACTGGACAGCCCTGAGCGACTTGCCGCCGTGGCATTCGCGCAGGGCGTGGTCAGCAGCCAGGATGCCCACATGGGCAACCCTGCCCATGACCTTCGCAAGAACCTCAGGCACTTTGACTACGTGTTGACCAAGTTCGGCATCACCGTGCGAGAACGGGGGGTGACCGCACATGGCCTGCGCCATGAGGTGCTGATCTCTCACTATGAGGCCCTGGCCGGGACCGCGCCCCCGGTGCGCGGCGGGCAGATGGTGCCACCGGAGCTGGACCGTCAGGCCAGACAATCCGTGTCCCGTTTGGCCGGGCATGCGCGCATACGTGCTTCGGGGGCCTACCTTGGTGCGGTGCGGGTGCAGCGCCATCCAGGATCACTGGATGTGGATGGCAAGACCGAAGCGCCGCCAGAGGGGTCGTCTTGACAAACGCCAACGGCGCAGAGCCCTTGTCTGCGCCGGGTTTGGGGGAAAAGCTCTGTGAGCCTCAGGCCGCTGACTCCGCGAGTTCATCGGCCTCAGAATGGGAATCGTCCAGACTGGCCGTCCCGACTTCGCCTGTCGCCGCAACCGAGGCAGCTTGGCCCCTCAGGCATCGCGGCAACCAGCCGGAGCCCGCCAAGGCCAACTCAGCGGCTACCACGGCGGCATCCTTCTTCATACCGGCCAGCGGCGCTGCCACGTTGATGTCCCTCGCCTCGGTGACCACCTCCACCACGCGGCTCTTGGACACATGGTTCAGGTAGGAAGGGCCGTTGGCTGTCCACCAGCGGCGCATGTCCAGGCCCAAGGCCTGTGCCAGCACGTCGGTGCGTTGGGTCGGTGACTCCACGCCCTGAATGCCTGTGACTGAGCACGCCACCGCCACGGTCAGCAGTTGGAGCACTGTGGCTTGGTCTTGCGCCAGCAACCACGGGAACACGGCATCCAGATCTTGGGGCAGCTTCTGCGCCCAGGCGCTGCGCTCGGCCTCCATGCGCAGCCATGCCAGGCTGGCCTCGATGTCATCGGCAGCAGATTGCAGCGCAGACTGGCTGTCCGTGACCGAGACATCCAGCACCTGTGGCTGCTGGTGGTAGCGGTAGTCGCGGCTCAGGAACAGCTTCTGCGCCAACTGGGCCGTGAGTGCCACCAAGGCCACGTCCGGGCGCGCAATCAATTCGGCCTGCACGGCGGCGACCCGGTGTGCCGTCAGGCGGCGCATCAGCTTGTCAGAGTGAACCGGGCGAACCTTGGCCGATGGGCCAGACAGCATATCCCCTTGCCCACCGCACTCGCCTGTCTGCCCTGTGCCCTGGGTCAGGACATGGGCCACGGCACTGCGGTCCTCCGGACGGATCAGGCCACATTTCACCGTGGCCGCGCCGTTGTGCCCCACGTGGACCACGCACCCGGCCTGCGTCATCAGGTCGGCGGGCCACACGCTCAGTTCATCGTCGATGGCCTTGAGCCGCAATTGCAAGGCTGCTTGCTCGCTTTCAAGCTCCTGGTACACCGCGCCATCATCCTGATCGGCGTCATCGTCGTCCATGTCTTCCAGCGCATCCAGACGCTGTTGAACGGCCTGCATCGCGGCCTCCAGTTCCGCCAGCGCAGTGGCCTCGTGCTCGGTGGGTTCGCGTCGCACTTTGCGCAACTCGACGTGGCCGTTGTACTCGTCACGGTCATAGCGCACTCGAACGTCCACCCACTTCCAGCCCTCGGCACGCACCTGCTTGGCCTTCTTGCTGAGCTTGTCCACGGCCAGCCGCTCCAGCAATGGCGCGTCCAGCAGGTAAGCCTTCTTGTCATCGTCGCTGAACAGGTCGCGGCGTGTGGCCCCACCGGCCTTTTCGTATGCCTTGAGCGTCACGTACTTCGCCACCGGGTCACGGTCGGACTCGATGTCGCCCTGCGTCAGCAACTGACGCAAGTAGTCGGGGCGGCGGTTCCATTGGGGCAAGCCAGCCCAGGCCTGTTCCTGCTTTTCGTGGTCATCGACCGACGCCAGCACCATCAGGCATTCCAGGCTGATGTCATCCGCCCGGAACTCGTCCATCAGCTTGGGCGACACGCTTGCCAGCTTCATGCGGCGCTTGACCACCAAGGGTGTGACGCCAAAGGCCGCTGCCACCGTCTCGACGGACTTGCCCTCGCCCAACAGGCGAGAGAAAGCAAGGTACTCGTCGGCGGCATGCATGGGCACGTGAAAGATGTTCTCGGACAGGCTGGCCATCAGCGCCTTGTCAGCAGGCACGATGAGGATGGGCACAGGGTAGTTGTCGGGGATATCGCCGTTGCTCATCAGCAAGTTCAGCGACTCCAGGCGACGGCCACCGGCGCACACTTCAAACAGGCCACGCGGGTCCTTGATGACGATCAGGTTCTGCAACACGCCGCAGTCCAGGATGGACGCGGCCAACTCGGCGATGCTCATCTTGCTGGTGCTGCCGCCTGGGCGCACCTGATGGTCTGCCGACAGCACCAGCTTGTTCAAGGGGGCTGTGGTGCGGGGGGATGCCGCGATCACGGCATCGATCTCTGCCTTGGTGAATTTCATGAGGGGCTCCTGCACGGTTGAGGGACATGCCTTGTGCGCGTCCATGCATTCAGAATCTCATCCGCCCCTCTGAAATCAAGGTCGTGGACATGGCCGTCCACAGGCCCTCAATCCACTCCACCCATCGATCCACAAGGAACTTTGTGGCCGCAACCCTTCCTTGAAGCGCTGTACCATTTCCACTGTTTCGGTCTGGTTGCCACGCGCGCAGATCACCCACCCTTGATCGGTCAGGACACGCTGTAAGTACGCGCCGATATTCACCGACGAGGTCTTTCGTTGAACGCATCGGCTACCGCTCCGCTTTCTGTCCTGCGCTTCTGGCGTGACCTGGAAGTCTTCAACATCCCCACCGCACCATCGGCCAAGGACAGCAGCGACCAGGTCAAGATCGTCACGCTCAGGCGCGGCGATGTCCTGCCTTGGCAACACCCTCACTTTCAGCCAACACAAGAGCATGGCTACGTCCATGTCGTCTATGTGGGCGTGGCCGACACGGAGGACCTCTCCCGGTTGATGCTGCAATCGGTGTTCCCCGAGGAAGACCTCAGCGAGCGCGAACGCCAGCGCGCAACCGGAAACGGCTGGCTTGCTGCCTTCGTCGCCAACGAAGATGGCCACCCCAAGCTCGACAGCTACCTGCCTGCCAGCTTTGCACACGGGGTCGATGCGCTGTGGCATTCCGAGCCGCTGGAGAACGTCAACGCCCGACTGGCACGTGCCACCGATGAGTTCGGTCAACGACGCCACCACCTTCGGCCCGTCGCCACCGACGCGCAGCAAACACCGACCACTGGCCAGCCGGACACCCCACCAGCGCCAAACCCCTTGACCTGGGGCGATCTGGACGAAGAGTTGCGCGCCGTGTGCAAGCTGCTGGGCCCAGGGGCCGATGCGGCTGGTCTGGACTGGCGTGTGGTGGTTCGGGTGTCACGGGTCAAGCGCCGTTTCCTCGACGACAGCCTCAACGCCGCCATCGACTACCTGAACTCCTTCTACCTGGATGACCTCAACCGCCTGATCACTCAGGGGGGCAAGAACAAGCCTTTTGGCAAAGCCCTGAGCACTTTTCTGGGCGCGCCCATAGCACCCGAACAACGCATCGACATCCTGAACGACCACGCGGCCATGGGTGAACTGGTGAGCGTGGCCCGCTTGCCCAGCGCTCGTTGGCCAGCCTCACCAGAGGCCCCGCTGGTGCTGGCTCAGCAGGCCGCGGTGGCCCAGGTGCTCAGCACCTTGGGACGCGATGGCGGCACGCTGGGCATCAACGGCCCACCGGGCACGGGCAAGACCACCTTGCTGTGCGACGTGATCGCCGAGGTGGTCACAGAGCGCGCACGCAAGATCGCCGCGCTCAGCCGCCCCATCGAGCTGTTCGAAGACAGCGTGAGCGTGGCGGGCAGGAATTTCTTCCCCCTCAAGGCCAAGGTGGTGGGCGGCTCGTCCATCGTTGTGACCAGCACCAACAACAACGCGGTCAAGAACATCACGCAAGAGCTGCCTGCACGCGAGAAGGTGCACAGCGACTTTGCCTCGGCCACCTACTTTGACGAGGTGATCCGAGAGGTGTTCGCGGCCCAGAAGGTGGTGGACGACGACAAGCAACCCATCGACTGCTGGGGCCTGGTGGCTGCCGCATTGGGCAACGCCGGGAACCGCCGATCTTTCGCCCGGGGATTTTTTCGGGACGAAGCGCGTCAGGCACCCAACACCGAGACGTCATCGCCCGGCAATGCACAAGTAGACGATGCCCCAGGTGCGGCCGCTCAAGCTAGCACGCCTGCGCCCGCCGATCCGTTGCCACCGTCGATCAAACAACTGCTGGAAGCGGCCAGCAACGACTACACGCGCTATCAGGGCGAATGGCATGCGGCCAAGAAGTCCTTCCTGGCGCTGCTGGATGACTTCGATGCCCGCCGTGGCGTCTTGCTTCAAGCTGAAAAAGCGGCTCAGCGGATCGATGCCTGCCAACTGCGGGTCAATGCCCAGCGTGATGCCGTGCAGGCCCTGGCCGAAGCCATCGACCAAGCCAGCCGCCACCTCAAACAGCTTCAGGACAACAAGGCCATCCAGCATGCCTTGGTCGATTCCCGCCGGGCCACGCTCGACCAGGCGCGTTCACAATGCCTGCCCAAGCTGTGGGACAAGCTGTGCGCTTTGTTTGGGCAGGACACCGAACGCATGAAGACGCTGCGCGCCACGCTGGTCGAGCCCACGCTGGCCTTCGCACAATCCACCGAAGCGCTGGCCCAACTGGCGCAGGATGGCGCCATGGCCGAGGCACGGCTTGAGCAACAGCGCGAGGCGCACCGCACCCAGGTCTTGACACTACAGGGTTCCGAGCGCGAACTGCAAGGCCACCAACGTGCGCTGAAAGCCGGACACGACGCCGGGGCGCGGCACTTCCCCAACGCCAGTTTCTGGCAACTGCCCGCCGATCAGCGCCATCGCGCGTCGGTGGCGGTCAGCCCCGCGCTGGACGCACTGCGGGCTCGCATCTTCCTGCAAGCCATGGAGCTGCACCGACTGACAGTGCTGGCCAACGCAGGCAAGTTCATCGGCAACCTGCGCGCCGTCAACGGCATGCTCACCGGTTCGCTGAAAGACAAGCTGTCCTTGGAGCAGCGCCCCCTGTTGTGGGACGCCTTCTTCTTCATCGTGCCGGTGGTCTCGACCACCCTCGCCTCCTTCGACCGCCTGTTCGCTGGCATGGGTCAGGACAGCCTGGGCTGGCTGCTGATCGATGAGGCAGGACAAGCCACCCCGCAATCTGCAGCAGGTGCCATCTGGCGCAGTCAGCGGGCAGTGCTCGTGGGCGATCCCTTGCAGATCGAACCCGTGTTCACCGTGCCCCTGATGCTGGTCGAAGAGTTCCGCCGCCGCCACGCCGTGGACCCCTTGTGGTCACCCAATGACGAATCGGTTCAGACCCTGGCCGACCGTGTCACCCGGCATGGCTCCTGGGTCGCATCCCAAGTCACGGGCACCGTCGTAGATTCGGAGAAGGCTCAGCCCATTTGGACAGGCATGCCCTTGCGCACGCACCGTCGCTGCGACGATCCCATGTTCAACGTGGCCAACCGCATCGCCTACGCCGAACAGATGGTGCATGGCCGTGTGGACGATCAAGGCCAGCCTGAGAAAACGAAGTTCACCTGCGTGCTTGGTGACAGCGCCTGGCTGGACGTTCGCGCCACCCGCGCCAGCCATCCGGTCGTCGAAGATGAACTCCATGTCCTGGTGAACTGCCTGCGCCAACTTCAACAGCAACCGGCGTTCACACCTGCCAGGAAGGCCGGAGGCAAGGACAAGGCCGCCAAGGTGTTCGTGATCTCGCCGTTTCGCAAGGTCAAGAACGCCTGCATCAAGCGGATCAAGGATGCAGGGTTGGGCCAGATCGAATGCGGAACCGTGCACACCTTCCAGGGCAAGGAAGCAGAAATCGTGTTCCTGGTGCTGGGCACGGCCCCTGGTCAGGCCGGGTCAGGAGCGCGTGCCTGGGCCTCGGGCAAGCCCAACCTGCTGAACGTGGCCATCACGCGGGCCAAGCATCGCCTGTATGTGATCGGGGATGCCTCGCAATGGGGTGGACTCAACCACTTTGACCAATTGGCCGAAGACATGCCTGCCCGACAAACCCCATCAACGCCCCGGTCGTTTGACGCCATTGCTCATGAAGCCCGCCTCTAGATGTTCAAAGCGTGTCCATGTGTCTTTCTTGAGGAAGGACACCGTCGCATCGTCATCCAGCCCTTGGCGAAAATTCATTTCCTCCTGAATGATCGCATCGGCAATGGCGATGCACCACTCAGGCGCGTACTGAGTTTCGTCTAGAAGAACGTTGTCTTGGCGCCCGGAATTCACCGCCAAGCAGGCTTTGTCCCACCAACGAATCACCCTGAGCAGCTCGTCCTTCAGACCAGGCTTCTCTGGGAGTTTCCCAGCTA
The DNA here is from genome assembly GCA_964413815.1 of uncultured Aquabacterium sp. GTDB lineage: Bacteria > Pseudomonadota > Gammaproteobacteria > Burkholderiales > Burkholderiaceae_C > Aquabacterium. Next base: position 17,247 of record CAYPUS010000008.1, read on the forward strand.
TGCACGATGTGCTGAGGGCATCAATGGCTGAGCGACGAGCGAGTTGCTTCAGCCGGTCCTCCTCATGATGCGCTTCACACAAGCCTCCCAGGAACGGAGCCTCCTCACAGCCCCATCGTCTGCAGGTCAGCGTTTTCTTTCTTCCCACGTTGTACCTTTCGTGTTGACACCAGTTGCGTCAGCTGCGCAATCCAAACACATCATTCGCAGCAAACAACAATGTCGGTCCCGGGCACCATGCCGCCTGGTCATCCGACGGCAGTTCATGGGGAAACGGCACCATGTTGAGTTCGTAGAGGTGCAGCATGCCTTCTATGGGCATGTAACTGCCATCCAGCTTTGAACACGTTGGGCAAGCATGGCGTGAGCCGACGGCATGCACGTCATGGTTCTTCAACATCCTGGATCGCCGCAACACCTCATAGTTGCGCCTGAGGGCCCGAACGAAGCCGCCGACAGCTAAGTTGTCGCAAACCCCCATGAGCGCGTCCAATCCTTCGTTGGCGACCCGATAGTCAGGTGATGACGCCATGAACAGTGCGTCCACAATAGGCATACAGCCCAAGGTAAGACCTGCCAAATCCGGCATGAAGCTCACTTCACTGAGGGTTGGCAAAAAGCGGTTGAAATCGGGGGCACTCATGTGATACCCATTGAGCTCGATATCCCGTTCCTGCGCGATCAAGCGGTTGGCAGCATCGACCCGGTCTTGCTCCATCTGGAAAGGGGACCGTCCTGCCTGACGCGCCTGGACGATCTGAGCCAGCGTCTCCGCCTCCACCTTGTCCATCAGACGTTTGTAATCAGGCTCGGTCAGGGTCAGATACGCGCCGACAAGTCCATTGATCTCAGTCCTGATCTTTTGCTTGTACCGCTCTTCCTCAGTATGCGTCCGGTGAAGGCATCTTGAGCACCCAAGCCTGAACCGTAAAGATAGTGTCCACCAAGAAGATAAGTGGACACTATGCAAAGCACTCCAACGAAGCGTACCCGGCGCCACCACGCGCCAGATCTCAAACGTGAGGTGATCCTGGCCTGCCAACAAGCTGGCGCCTCGGTGGCCGCTGTCGCGCTGGCCCACGGTCTCAATGCCAACCTTGTCCGTCGCTGGCTTCGAGACGGTCAAGTGGCAACGGGGGTGGTGGCCCTTGGTGGCCAACCCTCAAGCGCCTTCGTCGAGGTCCCCATGCCTCGCGCCAGTGCGCCCGCCTGCGAGCCCATCCGCCTGGAGCTGCGCCGAGGCGCCAGCACCGTGAGCCTGCAATGGCCTGCATCAGCTGCAGCCGAGTGCGGCGCCTGGCTGCGCGAGTGGCTGCGATGAGACGAGGGCGCCGACATGATCCGCATCGACGCGCTGTGGCTGGCCACGGCACCCCTGGACATGCGCGCCGGGCCGGACAAGGCCCTGGGCCGCGTGGTCGAGGTCTTTGGTGCAGCCCGCCTGCACCACGCCTACCTGTTTGCCAACCAGCGCGGTACGCGCATGAAGGTGCTGGTGCACGACGGCCAGGGCCTGTGGCTGCTGGCACGTCGCCTGCACCAAGGCCGCTTCGTGTGGCCACATGGCGGCCTGGCTGCGCACATCGAACTCAACCCGGCGCAGTGGCAAGCCTTGATCATGGGCCTGCCCTGGCAGCGCCTGCAGGCCGATGGGGCCATTCGCGTGGTGTGACTGGGCACTGGCTCGCCTGTTCATCGGGCGGATGGATGCCCTTGGCCACTGTGGCGCAATCCCTCAAGCCTGCGATGGCCAACATGCCCGATGGCGACGATGATGACGACCATGGTCATCGATCCCCAGCAACTTCAGCACATGGACGCGCAGCAACTGCGCGCCCTGGCCGAGGGCTTGATGATCAAGCTGATGGACAAGGATCAAGAGATCCACTTCAAGCAGACCAAGATCGACCTGCTCACGCACGAGATTGCCCGCTACAAGCGCCTGCAGTTTGCCGCCAAGAGCGAGAAGCTGCACGTCGACCAGCGCAGCCTGCTCGACGAGACACTGGACGCCGACCTGGCCGCATTGGAGGCCGAACTCCAGGCACTGAGCCCCGCGCCCGCCGAGCAAGCCGACACCGCCGACACACCCAAGGCCAAGCCCCGTCGCGCTGCGCTGCCCGCACACCTGCCGCGCGTGGAGATCGCGCACGAACCCGAGAACACCGCCTGCGCCTGCGGCTGCCAGATGAAGCGCATCGGCGAAGACGTCAGCGAGAAGCTGGACTACACGCCCGGCACCTTCACGGTGGAGCGCCATGTGCGCGGCAAGTGGGCCTGTGCGGCCTGCCAGAAGCTGGTGCAAGCCCCGGTGCCTGCGCAGATCATCGACAAGGGCATCCCCACCTCGAACCTGCTGGCCAACGTGCTGGTGGCCAAGTATGGCGACCACCTGCCTCTGTACCGACTCGAAGAGATCTACGCCCGAGAAGGCGTGCCGCTGCCGCGCTCGACGCTGGCGCAGTGGGTCGGTCAGTGCGGCGTTCAGCTCCAGCCCCTGGTCGATGCACTCAAGGCCGAGATGATGGCCCACACGGTGCTGCACGCCGACGAGACGCCGGTGGAGATGCTCAAGCCGGGCACGGGCAAGACGCACCGGGCCTACCTGTGGGCCTACAGCCCCGGCGTGTTCGAGGACATGAAGGCGGTGGTCTACGACTTTGCAGAAAGCCGCAGCGGCCAGCATGCACGCGCCTTCCTGGGCGAGTGGCGCGGCAGCCTGATCTGCGACGACTACGGCGGCTACAAGGCCAGCTTCGCCAACGGCATCACCGAGGTGGGCTGCATGGCGCACGCGCGGCGCAAGTTCTTCGAGCTGCATGCCAACGGCAGCAGCCACATTGCGGGGCAAGCCCTGCAGACCATTGGCTTGCTGTACGACATCGAGCGAGAAACCCAGGACCTCAGCGCCGAGGATCGCCAGGCTATCCGCCAGGACAAGTCACGACGCATTGCCGACGCGCTGCATGGCTGGATGCTGGCGCAGCGCAGCCAGGTGGCCAATGGCGGGGCCACTGCCAAGGCGCTGGACTACAGCCTCAAGCGCTGGCAAGCGCTCACGCGCTTCATCGACGACGGCAGGCTGCCCATCGACAACAACTGGATCGAGAACCAGATGCGGCCCATTGCTATTGGACGCAAGAACTGGTTGTTTGCGGGCTCGCTGCTGGCAGGTCAGCGTGCGGCCACCGTCATGAGCCTGATTCAGTCGGCCAAGCTCAATGGGCACGATCCGCATGCCTACCTGCGCGATGTGTTGCGAAGGCTGCCGACGCACAGGGCCAGTCAGATCGGCCAGTTCTTGCCGCATCGTTGGGTGCCAGGGCAACTTCGGCAAAATGCCAGCGCATGAAGAACATAGAAGCACTGATCGCTGATGGCGGGGACATCACCATTGGAGCGATCCATCCCATCGAGTGTGTGGCAACCGCAGCAGATGCCAGCAATGCCGTAGCCATGCTCGTTCGCCGTGACGGCGAAACGCTCAATGCCTTGCTCAAGCGACTCGACAAGGCCATTGGCCGGTTCTACGAGCACGATGAAATCATCGATGAGGTCAATGGCAACTGACGGAGATCAGCCTGTCAAGATGGGTTCGCCGGACGCATACCTTCCTCAGGTGTCAGATGCATATGCCTTGTCCACAGTCCGCGTCAATCGCTGACGCTGAAGTTGATGGCGCTGATCGGGATCCGAGCGTGCAGGCATTCTGGATCTGTCAGCCACTGTGGCAACAAGGACAGCTCAAGATGGATGGGGATGGAGGCATCTTCCATGGTCCCCTTTGTCAGGGCATGGACCAGCGCCTGGCGATCACGGGAAGACAGGTGAAAGTTGAGCATCGCGCCATCGGATCGATGGCGAACGTAGATTTCAATACCGCTCATGTTCGGCGCCTACACACACGTAGGTGTTGATTGGTATGCGTCCGGTGAAGGCATCTTGAGCACCCAAGCCTGAACCGTAAAGATAGTGTCCACCAAGAAGATAAGTGGACACTATGCAAAGCACTCCAACGAAGCGTACCCGGCGCCACCACGCGCCAGATCTCAAACGTGAGGTGATCCTGGCCTGCCAACAAGCTGGCGCCTCGGTGGCCGCTGTCGCGCTGGCCCACGGTCTCAATGCCAACCTTGTCCGTCGCTGGCTTCGAGACGGTCAAGTGGCAACGGGGGTGGTGGCCCTTGGTGGCCAACCCTCAAGCGCCTTCGTCGAGGTCCCCATGCCTCGCGCCAGTGCGCCCGCCTGCGAGCCCATCCGCCTGGAGCTGCGCCGAGGCGCCAGCACCGTGAGCCTGCAATGGCCTGCATCAGCTGCAGCCGAGTGCGGCGCCTGGCTGCGCGAGTGGCTGCGATGAGACGAGGGCGCCGACATGATCCGCATCGACGCGCTGTGGCTGGCCACGGCACCCCTGGACATGCGCGCCGGGCCGGACAAGGCCCTGGGCCGCGTGGTCGAGGTCTTTGGTGCAGCCCGCCTGCACCACGCCTACCTGTTTGCCAACCAGCGCGGTACGCGCATGAAGGTGCTGGTGCACGACGGCCAGGGCCTGTGGCTGCTGGCACGTCGCCTGCACCAAGGCCGCTTCGTGTGGCCACATGGCGGCCTGGCTGCGCACATCGAACTCAACCCGGCGCAGTGGCAAGCCTTGATCATGGGCCTGCCCTGGCAGCGCCTGCAGGCCGATGGGGCCATTCGCGTGGTGTGACTGGGCACTGGCTCGCCTGTTCATCGGGCGGATGGATGCCCTTGGCCACTGTGGCGCAATCCCTCAAGCCTGCGATGGCCAACATGCCCGATGGCGACGATGATGACGACCATGGTCATCGATCCCCAGCAACTTCAGCACATGGACGCGCAGCAACTGCGCGCCCTGGCCGAGGGCTTGATGATCAAGCTGATGGACAAGGATCAAGAGATCCACTTCAAGCAGACCAAGATCGACCTGCTCACGCACGAGATTGCCCGCTACAAGCGCCTGCAGTTTGCCGCCAAGAGCGAGAAGCTGCACGTCGACCAGCGCAGCCTGCTCGACGAGACACTGGACGCCGACCTGGCCGCATTGGAGGCCGAACTCCAGGCACTGAGCCCCGCGCCCGCCGAGCAAGCCGACACCGCCGACACACCCAAGGCCAAGCCCCGTCGCGCTGCGCTGCCCGCACACCTGCCGCGCGTGGAGATCGCGCACGAACCCGAGAACACCGCCTGCGCCTGCGGCTGCCAGATGAAGCGCATCGGCGAAGACGTCAGCGAGAAGCTGGACTACACGCCCGGCACCTTCACGGTGGAGCGCCATGTGCGCGGCAAGTGGGCCTGTGCGGCCTGCCAGAAGCTGGTGCAAGCCCCGGTGCCTGCGCAGATCATCGACAAGGGCATCCCCACCTCGAACCTGCTGGCCAACGTGCTGGTGGCCAAGTATGGCGACCACCTGCCTCTGTACCGACTCGAAGAGATCTACGCCCGAGAAGGCGTGCCGCTGCCGCGCTCGACGCTGGCGCAGTGGGTCGGTCAGTGCGGCGTTCAGCTCCAGCCCCTGGTCGATGCACTCAAGGCCGAGATGATGGCCCACACGGTGCTGCACGCCGACGAGACGCCGGTGGAGATGCTCAAGCCGGGCACGGGCAAGACGCACCGGGCCTACCTGTGGGCCTACAGCCCCGGCGTGTTCGAGGACATGAAGGCGGTGGTCTACGACTTTGCAGAAAGCCGCAGCGGCCAGCATGCACGCGCCTTCCTGGGCGAGTGGCGCGGCAGCCTGATCTGCGACGACTACGGCGGCTACAAGGCCAGCTTCGCCAACGGCATCACCGAGGTGGGCTGCATGGCGCACGCGCGGCGCAAGTTCTTCGAGCTGCATGCCAACGGCAGCAGCCACATTGCGGGGCAAGCCCTGCAGACCATTGGCTTGCTGTACGACATCGAGCGAGAAACCCAGGACCTCAGCGCCGAGGATCGCCAGGCTATCCGCCAGGACAAGTCACGACGCATTGCCGACGCGCTGCATGGCTGGATGCTGGCGCAGCGCAGCCAGGTGGCCAATGGCGGGGCCACTGCCAAGGCGCTGGACTACAGCCTCAAGCGCTGGCAAGCGCTCACGCGCTTCATCGACGACGGCAGGCTGCCCATCGACAACAACTGGATCGAGAACCAGATGCGGCCCATTGCTATTGGACGCAAGAACTGGTTGTTTGCGGGCTCGCTGCTGGCAGGTCAGCGTGCGGCCACCGTCATGAGCCTGATTCAGTCGGCCAAGCTCAATGGGCACGATCCGCATGCCTACCTGCGCGATGTGTTGCGAAGGCTGCCGACGCACAGGGCCAGTCAGATCGGCCAGTTCTTGCCGCATCGTTGGGTGCCAGGGCAACTTCGGCAAAATGCCAGCGCATGAAGAACATAGAAGCACTGATCGCTGATGGCGGGGACATCACCATTGGAGCGATCCATCCCATCGAGTGTGTGGCAACCGCAGCAGATGCCAGCAATGCCGTAGCCATGCTCGTTCGCCGTGACGGCGAAACGCTCAATGCCTTGCTCAAGCGACTCGACAAGGCCATTGGCCGGTTCTACGAGCACGATGAAATCATCGATGAGGTCAATGGCAACTGACGGAGATCAGCCTGTCAAGATGGGTTCGCCGGACGCATACGTTGATTGTGCCCACGGTGCAGGACAGGTGTCATTCACCCTGGCGGGCAAATTTATCCACAGAAACTGGGGATAACTTACCGCATTGGAGGGCAATTGTCCGCCTGCCCATAGCAGAAACCTCGGGCTGCTCCTTTTTGGGGCAACCCTTGCCAAGGGCTCAACGCGCCCAACCCAGATCACGAAGCACAAACCCAAGGGCCTCGATAGCGAAGGCACCATCGGCGTCCGTGACGTCGCGGGTGCCCAGACGCTGCTGCTCATTGGACTTGCCCCTGGGGTGGAGCTTGCAGACGACATCTGCTGCTGCACGAAACAGCTTTGATTCCGGTGGCAGCTTCGCAATCAACGCGCCAAGGTCCTTTTCAATGACCTTCGCATCCTCCCCGGCATCCAGATGAAGGTGCGCGGACAAGATCACGCCCATCGCATCTCGGCAGAGGTCCACCACAGTGATGCCACTAGATCGATGCGCGCCGTCTACCACCTTGATGACGGCGGCGCTCACACGCTCTCTCGCTGCTGACGGAATGGCATCCAAGACCAGATCGGGCAGAAAACCGAGGTTCGAGCGGGCACGCATTGTCACCACATCCTCGTCGTTGCCCGACCGCTCGACTGAGACGATGTTCCAGACTGTGACTGCCGCCCCCGCACCTAGAACGACCAGCGTGCGTGGCGTGGTCACCAATCGCTGACTCACATTGCCCATTGGGCTGAACGAAATGAGCGACTTGGTGAATCGCCCTTCATGGGCTTGGTGACCGACATCCTCGGGCAAGACCGGGTGCTTGTGGACCCACCACTGATCAGGCTGTTGCCGCCCCGCCACCTCGTAGAACCGGCCCCGCCTGATGCGACTGACAGGGTCGAAGTAATCTTCCCTGAAGACGCACATGGCGCTGCGAAGAGCACCGCTGCAGGGCACTTTGCGCCAGTCGGCCTCAGCCTGAACGAAGGTGGCAACAGAAACCATCGGGGCTGGTGAGACGCCATGTCCGTGGTTGGACAAGCCTTCGTACATCAGCCAGGTGTTGGGGTCGAACGCAATCATGTGTTGGCGATTGAAGAAAGTTGCTCAGCAGGCCATTGAGCCCAGGAAAGACGAGACAAATGCATGAACCTACCGCCCTTCAGGCGCGCTCCCTGACCGACATGAGCGTGCGCACCAACAGAAAGTCCTCAGGGGCATCAATGAGCAGCTCGCCGTCGGTCGCCACATGTACCTCTGCAACCCGCGCGTGAGAAAGCATGCCCTTGGCAATCGGGCGACGTGCAAATGGGTTGTGCAGCACGTAGGCGCCGTCGAGCAAGTGCTCCTCGTAAGCAGCCTTCAACGTGGCCTTGATCCTGGGCTTGATGTCATCGCCATTGGGGTGATAGGTGGTGTAGACCGTCTTTGCCAACGGGTTGTCCGCCAACGCACGCACTTTCCCCCAGGTAGCCAGGGAGCTGTACACGACAGCGGAGACTTCAGCATATTGGTCGTCGCAGAACAAGCCGAGCGGGATGTCAACGGTTTCCGACTTCGCAGCAGAACTGACGTTGTAGCTGACAACACGACGCGCTCCTCTCGGCGTTGCACTTTCATCGTGGTACAGACCATAGAGTGCAGCAAAGATTGGACGACTGGCCGCGAAGTGCGCAAGCGGGCGATCAAAAGCGCCAATGCCGATGACAAAAGGCTTGTCAGCGACATGGGGCAAGGTCGAGTAGTAATTGCGATAGCGCCTGACTTTGGCATTGAAGCTATTACAAATCCGCAAAGCCGCCTCTCTGTTGAACTCAGTGAAATCGTCTGGAATGTCTGCGATCGAATATCCGATGGGGGCCTTCCCGCCTTTAGCTGGCGCGGCAATGGCCGCCTCGACGCACAACGGCATCGGTTCACCAACCACAAAATCGGGAGAGGCAAAGGACATATCGGGGGACAGCCCCCAGCCCCTCAAAGCGGCATTGAGATACAACTCCCAAAGACCTGACTCAAAAGTCATCTGAAATTCCTGTACGAACTTCCCGTCGCGGTCTTCAAATCCTCTAGCCCAAGCATTGAGCACGGCACGCTCAGGCGCGTACTGTTCGTCCAGCAGCATCCTGAAAACCTGATGCTGCCGGGCCGTTTCCACTTGCGGGGTGAACAGATCGAATGTCATTGTTCCCTTTGGCCTACTGCAATTGCTTGATCAACAGCTCCCAGAAGAACTCAGCGAGTCCCTCGTGAGAAAGCTTGTCATCCCTTCCCCTGTGCATCGCCATGCCCAAAGGTTTGAAGTACATGGCCTGATCGTCCTTGTCCACAGACACCATCTCGTTGTAACTGCCTGCCGGTGCAGAAGGATCTGACGAATAGGTGATCCCACCGCTGCGGAACCCCAAAGCACCAAGACGGATACCGCACTGGCTAACTTTCTTGCCGTCACGGTAGATCACGCCACTGAACGCATTGGCGTCTATCCGACGAAAGACGCCTTCGACGCCCGTCGTTCTGGCTTGCAATTCAGCCAGAGATCCTTCAAAAAAACGCGCCAGGTAATCAAATGCGGCATGCAGGAATTCATCCTGGTCACGCTCGGTGAACTCCTTGCGCATGCGCAGGTTGCTGGATCGAGGCAGCGACACCTGTTCTGCTCGAACAGGGCTGGCCACTGCAGGCGGCTGAGCCCTGCTGACGGTACCCGCGTCATGAGCACGCCCGCCCAGTTGCGTCACAACAGCCCGGATACTGCGCGCCACGTCGGTGTAAGCCTCGTCGTGGTTGGCCCACATGGTGATGGCCTTGCCATCCTTGGGTACCGCCATCAAGCCACTGAGGGGCGGTTGCTGCCAATCGCAAGGCCGAACGATCACCGGAATGACTTGCGCTTCCCCCCTGCTCTGGCGCTCCAGCGCACGCGCCATTTCAATGGAATAGCAGTAGCGCGAGGACAAAAAACTCGCACTCACCAGCAGCAAGATCACATCCGCCTGGTTCAACTGATCGTCAATGACCTGGTTGAGGTCGGCGCCCGCCAGGATACGACGGTCATGCCAGGATTCGATCAGCCCCTCATGTCGGAGCAACGCCAGGTGTTTCTCCAGTTGGTCCCGGTATGCCTCATCGTCATGCGAATAGGAAAAGAAAACCTTGGCCATGCGTGTCTGTGGATTCGTTGAAGTTTGGGACAGGGTTTGCCCCTCATTGGCACTCGCGCACAACGAGTGCCAAACACTATATCTAGTTATTCTCGCGCACTCAAGCGCTACATGTAGTGCCCACCTCAGAGGCCGCTCCTTGACTAGGGCAAACACACGAGCAGCTTCATCAGTCAAAATGCGTGTCCATGAACGAGACAAAAAACTTGGCTGACATCGACAAACTTGGTGGCGTGGATTGGCGACGTCACTTACCCGACACATTGGTGCAGTCCTTGGTGAAGGCTTCCGACGTCACAGCAGGCTGGCGCAAGCATCTGGACGCGCTTGGGCCGGCGGCGGACCTCCAACGCATCATGCGTCAGCACGAGGGGCTCAGCGCGCATGCTGCTGCAATCCGCGTAGCGCAGCTGAGTCAGCAGCAGATGCTGGGCAAACAATACGCGGACATCCTTGCCTCGGCCGCCCCCTTCACAGGAAACGCGGCGTTGTTTGGCGATCTTCAACGGCAAATTGACGCCGCGTCGAGCAGCGTTTCAGTTGAGTTGATGCGCATGGTTGACGACATGTCCAAGGGCTCCGCATTGAGGGCGGCCATGGACATGGCCAAGGCTTGGCAAGACCCGTTCGAAGACATCCGAAAGAGCCTGCTGGGATATCAAACGCCGTTTCAAAGACTGACCGAAAAGGCACTCGTCGATTCCATCGCCAAGTCAGGCTTGCACGCCAGCCTCAAGAGCACAGATTTCAGCGCCGTTTGGCAAGAGTTAGACGCCAAGCTCAAGGCGCAGGCATCCGTGGCGATGCGGACCATCGCACACGAGGCGGCCGAACAACCGACCCCGGAAGCCGCTCTTGAACAAATCTTGGCAGCCATTGCCCAGACAAGCGAGCCCAAGCTGCAGAAGGTGCTGTGGCTCATTGTTGTGCCCATGGTGTTTCTGCTGCTCAATGCGTTCTTGGCGCCTATCGGCGACTTCTACGTCAAGAGGTTGCTGGAAGAAAAGCCTCGCCAAGAAGCCCACAAAGCTGTCAAGCAAGCTGCTTCGGACACCGTCGGAGACCTGAGGCTCTTGAGCGACTACCGCTACGTTGCCACGAACTCCCTGATGGTTCGCTCAAGTGCATCGGCCCGGTCCCCAGTCATAGGCCAGCTTCACTTTGGTCAGACAGTGCATGTTCTACAGAAAGACAAGGACTTCACACTCGTTTCGTGGACCAGCCCTGACCACACATCCAGCGTTCAAGGTTGGGTCTTTTCTCGGTATTTGAAGCGCTTTGACTGATCTGCATAACGGAAAAATAGCTATCGCACATCGTCAATCGCTTCATCAGACTGGACACAGTCTCTTTGCCATTCCAACTGCACGCACCAACGGCGTACGCATTCAGCAAAGTCGCCCTGACGCTTCTGAACTCGCGAATTGATGAAGGGGTCAAGCCGAATTTGCATATGCCAATTGCATATAAAAGGCTGAGTCAGAATGGCCTGATGTACTTTCATACGTCTGGTATCGCCGTATCGCCCGTCATCCCGTTTGGTGCAGCCTTCGTCGTTTCCTTCCTGACCTCAATGGTAGGCATTTCCGGAGCATTTCTGCTCGTGCCTTTTCAAATTAGTGTGCTTGGCATCACTTCGCTCTCGGTGTCAGCAACCAACCTGGTTTTCAATCTGGTCTCCACACCTGGTGGCATCTGGCGTTTTGCACGTGATGGCCGACTCGACGTCCGACTGGGTCTCCTGATTGCAGCTGGAACACTACCAGGCCTGTTCATCGGATGGTGGGTTCGAACGCATTGGCTCTTCGACCCCCACAGCTTTCGGCTCTTCGTCGGCGGCGTGTTGTCTTTGCTTGCCGTACGCATGTTGCGTAAGCGGTCAATAGACTACGCCCCTTGCGGTTCCTGCTCAACCGTGATGGGCACGTTGTGCCGGTGATGGTCGAGCGAGAATCGCGGTTGTTGCCGCACCTTGCGTTCAATCGATGACCAACCCATTTGCCCCGCTATCCGAGGAAGAGTTCGACGAGCTTGACCAGTTCCTGCTCTATGACGTCGACACGGAAGAGGTCATGGTGGCGGACATCATGGATGGGTTCATGCATGCGATTGCTGTCGGCCCGACGACGCTGCATCCAAAGCAATGGCTCCCAAAGATCTGGGGCACCCAGGAGATGATGCCGCCGATGGACTCCATCGAGCATCTGAACCACATATTGGGTCTGGTCATGCGCCACTTCAACAGCATCATTGCTGGGCTGGAATCGGATCCCAGGCAGATCAGCCCTTGCTGGTCAACGATGACGTACGAAGGTGATGAGCGGAAGTATGACGACGCCGAAGGTTGGGCCTACGGTTTTGTTCAAGGCATGAGACTTTGTTGGAATGACTGGCAACCCTTGTTGTCAACGGCTCAAGGGCAGGCATGGTTCAGGCCAATCGCACTGCTCGGCGAAGATGACTTCGGTGAGGACCAGGATGAACTGACCAAGACGCCAGCCATGCGAGCGGAGTTGGCCCTTCAGATCCCGCAGGCCGTCTTGGACATGCATGCTCACTGGCTACCGCTGAGACTGGCTGTCTACGAGCGAGGAGTGGCCAAATCGATGCAGCCCAAGGTGGGCCGCAATGAGCCTTGCCCCTGTGGGAGCGGCAAGAAGTTCAAGAAGTGCTGTGGCGCGGCAGCTGACCTGCATTGACCTCGATTGACTGCACTCAGTCTGTGTTCATGTTGATGCGCCAGGGCAGCAGCGCGGCATAGTCGTCAGCCGTACTGGCCATCGGCAGCCACCTGAACAGGGAGCGCAGATAGCGGTAGCCATCGATGCCGTTGACACGGCAGGTCTGCAGCAGCGAGTACAGGTTGGCACTGGCGTGTGCGCCGGCGACGGTGTCGGCGAACAGCCAGTTGCGCCTGCCCACGCAGAACGGCCGGATGGCGTTCTCCTGAGCGTTGTTGTCGATGCTGTAGCGCCCATCCTCCACGTAGCGCTTGAGCTTGTGCCACTGTCCTGCCGTGTAGTGCAAGGCTTTGCCCAGCAGGCTTTGCGGTAGCACGCTGTGCAGGTTGGCCAACAGCAGTTGTTCGATGTCCTGGATCACCGGCGTGCTGTCGCGCTGGCGCCGACCTGGCCGAGCTCACGCTGCGGCGCCAGCG
>CAYPUS010000009.1:0-7543 GCA_964413815.1 uncultured Aquabacterium sp.
GTGGGGCGTGCCGGCGGTGGCGGTGATCGCGGTCGGCCTGGTGCTGCTGCTGGCGCTGATGCAGCGGCGCACCACCCTGGGCCGCCACCTCTACGCCATGGGCGGCAATGTGCAGGCGGCGCGGCAGTCGGGTCTGGCCGTCAAGCGCGGACTGGTCTGCACCTATGTGATGTGCTCGGTGCTGGCCGGCATCACCGGCCTGCTGCTGACCGCACGCATCGGCTCCGGCCAGGCCAACCTCGGCTCCGAACTGATGCTGCAGAGCATCGGTGCGGCCGTGCTGGGCGGCGCCTCGCTGCGCGGCGGCGTGGGCCGCGTCGAGCGCCTGATCCTCAGCTCCCTGTTCCTGACCCTGGTCGCCAACGCGATGAACCTGGTGCGCATCGAAAGCAAGACGCAGACGATCGTGCTGGGGGCCCTGCTCATCGTCTTCGTGGCCGTCAGCGCCATGCGCAACAACAAGAAAGGAAGCCGCAGCCATGTCTGAAGCCGCCGCATCCCCCATCGCTGCCACGTCCTCCGCATCGGCTGCCATCAGCCGGCGCCGCTGGCGCGAGGCCACCCAGGCCGCGCTGCTGCCCCTGGTTCTGCTGATCATCCTGGCCGTCTTCACGGTGCTGGAGCCGACCATGCTGAGCCTGGGCAACCTGCGCAACATGTTCATCCAGTCGAGCTACCTGATGGTGTTCGCCGCCGCGCAGATGATGGTGATCCTGGTGCGGGGCTTCGACCTCTCGCTGGGCACGGCGGTGTCGACCATCAGCGTGGCCTCGGCCATGGTCATGATGCACCTGGTGGGCCAGGGCCAGTCGCCTGAAGTCGCCGTCATCCTGGGCCTGCTGGCCGGCCTGGCCATCGGCGTGCTGATCGGCGCCATCAACGGCGCGGTCGTCAGCTACCTGGACGTCAACCCCTTCGTGGCCACCTTCGGCATGCTCAACATCTGCCTGGGCGTGTCCTCCTCGCTCTCGGGCGGCTTCCAGATCTTCGACCTGCCCACCTTCCTGAACGCGGCCTTCTACAAGGCCACCGTGCTGGGCCTGCCCATGCCTGTGTTCATCGCGGCGCTGGTGCTGATCGGCTGTCATGTGATCCTGAAGCACACACGCTTCGGCCGCTCGCTCTTCATCCTGGGCAGCAACCCCCGCGCGGCCACCGTGGCCGGCCACAACAGCCGTGTGCTGCTGGCCGACGCCTATGTGGTGTGCGGCCTGATCGTGGCCATCGGCGGCCTGATGCTGACAGCGCGCACCGGCTCGGGCGAGCCGAACATGGGCGGCAGCCTGATGCTGGAAAGCGTCGCCGCGGCCGTCATCGGCGGCATCTCGCTGCGCGGCGGACACGCCAGCATCGCCGCCCCCGTGATGGGCGCGCTGATCATCACCGCCCTGTCCGCCGGCATGAACCTCGCGCAGATCGACGGCTACGTGCAGCAGATGCTGCTGGGCGTCGTGACCATCGCCACCGTCTTCCTTGACCAGGGGCGCAAGCGCGCAGCCTGATCGCCTCTCCTCCCCCTCTCTCTTCTCGACAAGGACGTACCATGAGAAAGATTTCCGTCATTGGCTCCGGCCCCGCAGGCTGCATCCTGGCTTATGGCCTGGTCAAGGGTGGCTTCGATGTCACCTTGTACTCCGACCGCACGCCTGAGCAATGGCTCAACGCCTCCAAGCCCACCGGCTCGGCCTACCTCTATGACGAGGTGATCGACATCGAGCGCGCCCTGGGCATGGACCACTGGTCGGCCACCTCCTTCCGCGGCCAGGGCTTCCTGCTCGACACGCTGCCAACCATCGGCGGCAAGCACACCGTGGTCAAGGGCCGCACCGAATACGGCCGCCAAGGCGCCGCCATCGACCAGCGCATGCGCACCAGCCGCTGGTTGAGCGACTTCGAAAGCATCGGCGGCAAGCTGGTGATCGAAAGCGTGACGCCCGATCGCCTGGACAAGATCGCCGCCGCCAGCGACCTGACCTGCCTGGCCGCCGGCAAGGCCGACATCGCCAACCTGATCCCGCGTGACCCGGAGCGCGCGGTGTTCACCTCGCCCCCGCGCTATTGCGCCATGTCCGTGGTGCGCAGCAAGAGCGGCAAGCACGTGAGCGAGTGGTTCAAGCCCCGCCTGCCCTATGTGCCCACCAAGTTCAACCAGTACGGCGACACGGGTGAGTACTTCTGGGTGCCTTACGAGCACAAGACCGCCGGCGCCTGCTTCGCCATGCTGCTCGAAGCCCGTCCGGGTGGTGCCTTCGACCGCTTCCGCGACTGCCGATCGGGCGAAGATGTCACGCAGATCGCCTGCGACATCGTGCGCGAAACCGCCCCGTGGGAAGCCCACATCGCCGATGACATGGCGTATGTGGACGAGGATCCGCACGCCTGGCTGACCGGCCAGTTCACGCCCACGGTGCGCCAGGGCTTCGGCAAGCTGCCCTCGGGTGGCTATGTGATCCCCGTGGGCGACACCGCCGTCACCTTCGACCCGGTGTGCGGCCAGGGCGGCAACTTCACCAACCGCAGCGCCAAGTTCATCTCCGACGTCATCTTCGCCCGCGGCGACCAGCCCTACACCGAAGAGTGGATGACGCAGATCAACAAGGACATGTGGGACAACTTCGGCGGCGTGGCCTACAAGTTCAACAACATGTTCCTGGAACCGTTGAGCGGCCCCGCCCAGCTGGTGCTCGAAACCGCCGCGGAAAGCGAAGCCGCGGGTGACGCCATGTTCAATGGCTTCCCGCGTGCCGACCGCATGTGGCCGGTGATGACCAGCCCTGAGCTGGCTCAGCGCTTCTCGCAACAGTTCCGGGGGTAAGCCATGGACGCCAGGCAGCCATCGATGGTTGAGCAGCAGACGTTCCGCGATGCGATGGCCAGGCTTGGCGCCGCCGTGAACGTGATCACATCGGACGGGGAGGCGGGTCCGCTGGGCTTCACCGCCTCGGCCGTGTGCAGCGTGAGCGACAGCCCGCCCACGGTGCTGGTCTGTATGAACCGCAACAGCCAGCAGAACGGCCCGCTCAAGCGCAATGGCGTCTTCTGCGTCAACAGCCTGGCGGCCGATCAGCAGGAGGTCTCCAACGTCTTCGCCGGGCGTGGCGGCCTGTCCATTCCCGAGCGTTTCGGCAAGTACGACTGGTCCACGCTCGCCACGGGCTCGCCAGCGCTGAACGGGGCCCTCATCTCCTTCGATTGCCGGATCGTCGACACCATCGAGGTGGCCACTCACACCATCCTGATCGGTGAAGTTCTGGCCATCCGGTCATCGGCAGCCGATGCCTCGGCCTTGATGTACTTCGATCGCCGTTACCACGCGCTCGGTGCCGATTCCGCTGCGCAGCCCTGCGGAGCAAGCCGATGAAGTGGGCCACGGTGCAGCAGGGCGAGACGCGCTTCATCGCCCAGGTCGACGTGGCACAGGGTGCCGTCCGCGCGCTGCGGCACAGGGGCCAGGTCCTGCGCGACATGCAGGACTTCATCGCGCGGCATGAGGCCATCGGCCATGAGCTTGAGCTGGCGGACGAGGCCCTTGCGCTGCAGCACGTCCACCTGCTTGCACCCATACCGCGACCCAGGCGCAACATCCTGGGCATCGGGATGAACTACCGCTCCCACTTCGAGGAATGCCGGCGCGCCAGCCTCGCGCGTGGGGGCCCGGATCTGGCCATGCCCGCCGCCCCCATCGTGTTCACCAAGATGCCGGAAACGGTGGTGGGGCCTGGCGCCCCGATCGCCTACCCGCATGGCGTCAGCACGGCGCTGGACTACGAGGGCGAACTGGCCGTGGTGATCGGGCGTGGCGGCAAGCACATCGCCGTGACGGACGCCATGCAGCACGTGTTCGGCTACACCATCGTCAACGATCTGACGGCCCGGGACGTACAGGACGCGCACAAGCAATGGTTCCTGGGCAAGTCGCTGGACACCTTCTGCCCGATGGGGCCCTATCTGGTCAGCGCAGAGGACGTGGATGTGGCGGCGCTGGCGGTGAAGTGCTGGGTCAATGGCGAACTGCGGCAGCGTGGCCATACCGGCGACCTGATTTTCAGCGTGGCGGAACTGATCCATCACATTTCGAAAGGCATGACCTTGCTGCCAGGCGATGTGATCACCACCGGCACGCCCGCCGGCGTGGGGATGGGGTTCGAGCCGCCGAGGTATCTGCGCCCCGGGGACATCGTGGAGATCGAGATTTCAGGAATGGGCCGCCTGGTGAACCGCGTGGCCTGATTGGGGGGTGTCTCCCCCAAGATTGAAGTCTTGAAGCCCTTGCGGCAGGCATCCATACTGACCCGCGCCACCCCTTGGCGCTGGAGCGGGGCCTGAGCCGTGGCCGCCAAAGCACGCCGCCCAGCAAGGAGAAATCATGATCGGGCGTTCAGCGGCTTTCGAGGCGGTTGTCAGGCAGATACAGCGCATCGCCAAATTCGATGTGCCCGTGATCATCGAAGGCGAGACCGGCACAGGCAAGGAGCTGGCCGCGCGGGCCATCCACTACACCGGCCCACGCAGTGCCATGCCCTTCGTGCCGATCAACTGCGGCGCGCTGCCCGAGACGCTGATCGAAAACGAGCTGTTCGGCCACGCGCGGGGTGCGTTCACCGACGCGCGCAGCACCAGCATCGGCCTGGTCCGCCTGGCCGACAAGGGCACGCTGTTCCTGGACGAGCTCGATGCGCTGCCGCCGCGCGCCCAGGTGGGGCTGCTGCGCTTTTTGCAGGATGGCCGTTTCCGCCCATTGGGCTCCGCTGGCGAATCGAGCGCCGATGTGCGCGTGGTGGCGGCCTCCAACCAATCGCTCGACAAGCTCGTCGAGGAGGGCCGCTTCCGGCAGGACCTGTTGTTCCGGCTGCGTGTTTTTTCATTGCGCATGCCGCCGCTGCGAGAACGCGAAGGCGATCCGCAGGTGCTCGCCCACCACTTCCTCGATCGCTGCGCCCGCAAGTTCGGCGACAAGCAGCTGGTGCTGTCGGCATCGTCCAAGCGCTGGCTGGATGAGCAACCCTGGCCGGGCAATGTGCGCGAACTCGAGAACCTCATGTTGCGCGCCTTCCTGATGGCGGACACGGGCGAGTTGCGCCTGGACGCCGGAACCGCTTCGCCGCCTGTGAAGCCCCCCACCATCGTGCAAACAAACACGGACGTGGCCGCCGATGCCGGCGAGGTGAATGTGGGACGCTACGCCGATGCCCGCACACAGGCCTTGGCACGCTTCGACCAAGCCTACCTGTGCCAGCTGATGCGGGTCTCGCAAGGCAACGTCTCGCATGCCGCACGGCTGGCCGGCAAGGAGCGCCGCGCGCTGGGCAAGCTGCTCAAGAAGTACGAGATCGACACGGCGCAGTTCCGCCGCTAGGTCTGCGCGTCCGTCTCGACCCACCGGGTCCGTGCCGACCCGCGCCCCGCATCCTCTTCGCCCCATGCGGCGTTCTCACGGCACATACAAAACAAGGACTTGCGAGCGATTCTTGCGCGGGCCATGCATGGCACGCACGCTGCATAGACAGCATCACCCCAAGCGCTCCGCACGTGTCCAACATGTCCATCGAACCCCTTGCACAAGAGATTGCACGCTACTGCGCGGCGAATCCCGGAGCGAGGGACACGCTCGATGGCATTGCCTGGTGGCTGGCCAAGCAACGCTTTGCCGAAGCACGCACGCAGCTCGATGGGGCCATCGATCAGCTGGTGCAGCAGCAGGTGCTGGTTCGCTACACGCTGGGTGACGGCACGGACGTGTTCGGCTGCGCCCAGGGCATCGCCCCCGAGCGGCCCGAGCCGCCTGAGGGCAGGCGGCGGCCGTCGTCGCGCATGTGATTCACGTCCAGACAAGGAGAGCGCTTCATGGTTCAAGTCACTTACCCCGGCGTGTACATCCAGGAGAAAGCGAGTGGCGTGCGCACGATCACCGGCGTGGCCACTTCGATCACCGCCTTCGTGGACGCCTTCCCCCGTGGCGTGCTCGATGAGGCGGTGCAATGCCTGGGCTATGCCGATTTCGAACGCGAGTTCGGCGGCCTGCACACCGACAGCGCGGCCAGCTATGGCATCAAGCAGTTCTTCCAGAATGGCGGCGGCGAATGCTGGGTCGTGCGCGTGGCCTCCGACGGCAGCGGTGGCACCACGGCCGCCGGCACCGCGTCGGCGACCCTCAACTCGGCCGTCGGCGGCGGCGGCACCGATGTGTTCCGGGTGCGTGCCGGCCGCCAGATACGCGGGGAGATCGCCCTCAACCCGGGGCGCTGGGGCAACGATGTCGTCGTCGATGTCGACTACGACACCACCAACCCCGAAGCGACCTTCAACGTGCTGGTCAGCGAGGTGCGCACGGTTGGTGGCCGGCGCAGCGTCGTGCGCAGCGAGACCTTCCGCAACCTGCGCATGGACCCCGATGTGCCGGACAACGCCATCGACGTCGTCAACGCGGGCTCGCGCATCGTTCAACTCGACCGCATCGGGATGCCCGCGCTGACGGCGCCCTTCCCACGGCCCGCGCCCACCGGCACCTATGGCGGCGCAGCCGGCGCCATTCCCGCCAGCCCCATCGCGCTCACCGTCAATGCCGGCGCTGGCGCGCGCAACGCCAACGTGAGCTACACCGGCGCCATCGACTACCCCAGGCTGCGCCCGCTGCTGGAAGCCGCGATCCGCGGCGCCTCGGCCTTGGCCACCAGCGATGCCGAGCGCGCGCTGCTGGCCGGCGCCAGCGTGCGTTTGATCGGCCGCGGCACGGCCGCATCGCCCTACCACCTGCTGGTGGAGGCAGGCCGTGGACCTGGCTACGTGTCCACCGCACATCTTGAGATGGGCGGCGCGGGCGCGGGGCCGCTCGGCTTCACGGCCACCTCGGACAACGACCAGCAGGTGCCGCTGACCGGCGGCGTCGACGGCACGATGCCGGTGCTGGGTGCGGCCCTCACCGGCAACCTTGCGGCCAAGACCGGCATGTACGCGCTCGAAGACGTGGACCTCGTCAACATCCTGTGCCTGCCCGCCGCGGCCGAACTCACGGCGACCACCGCCATGCGGGCCGTGTACGCCGAAGCGACGGCCTACATGGCCACACGGCGCGGCTTCCTGCTGGTGGACATCCCCGAAGCCACGGCCACGCTCGAAGCCATGCAGACCTGGCTGTCGCAGAACGACAGCCTACGCAGCCGCGACGCGGCGGTGTACTTCCCGCGCACCTTCGTGCCAGACCCGGTCAACGGCAACCGCCTGCGCAGCATCGCGGCCAGCGGCACGGTGGCCGGCCTCTACGCCCGCACGGATGCCGCACGCGGCGTCTGGAAGGCGCCGGCCGGCACCGAGGCGCGGCTGCAGAACGTGCAGGCCCTGGCCTACACCCTGACCGATCCGCAGAACGGCGCGCTGAACCCTCTGGGTGTCAACTGCCTGCGCACCTTCCCGGTCTACAGCCACATCTGCTGGGGCGCGCGCACGCTGGACGGGGCCGATCAGATGGCCTCGGAATGGAAGTACGTGCCCATCCGCCGCCTGGCGCTCTTCATCGAAGAGAGCCTGTTCCGCGGCACGAAGTGGG